>NZ_JABMCQ010000072.1 GCF_013179575.1 Sphingobacterium shayense
GTAAACTGAACCCTCGGCTGAACATGAAATGTATTGATCCCGTTATCTGTTGAAATTCCCAGTTCATCATAAACGGTCTGATTAAAATTTGCCTTTTTTAGATATTGGGTGTTGTCAAGACGGAGACCAGCTACCATATTCAATCCGCGTGCAATTTTCGCCTCCATTTGTCCATATACCCCAACAGCTAAATTGTTGACTTTGGTATTCTCTTGATCAGAAATGTAAACATCACGCGCATACCGATAGGGTGTGAGATTTCTAAAATTGTCCATACCCGTAAAGTAAAAACGGCCATTCATTTCACTACCGTAACGGAAATCCATAAGCGTATACATAATATCCGCACCGAACGTATACTTAATCTTTTCAGTATTGAAATAAAGATTATTAACCGCCTGAATCATATTGCCATGAAACCACTCCGGGGCAAATCGCTGACCGCCAATCTGTATACTATTGAAATATTCATTCTCACCATCGACAGATTGCACGTTTTCCACGATTACGCGAGGGATACTTTGATCTACGCCTATGCCACTTACATTGTGTTGAACTTCTGAACTTTCATAAAAATGTTGCACCTTAAAATCATTCGTTAACCGCGAACTTAATGAGGTACGCAAAGATGCCATCAAGCTATTGTTAATATATTTCCGATTTACATAAGATTCAAACGAATTGATCCCCGAATTATCTCCCTCTTGTTGGTCATCGATGTCCGACACGAAATTATTCCGGATCGTCAAAAGGTTTTTATCATTCAATTGCCAGTCAATACGCGCAAAAATAGCATCGGTTGTTTTCTTTTTGTCGAAAGCACCAAACAAACGATTTGGATCTACACCGTATTTTGTCTCAGCAATACCGCTAAACTCATCTAAAGACTCTTGAGTTACTTTGTATCGGCCTATATCAGCTGCAGATTGGATATCGGCAATATAGAGTGGCCTAGAGTCTGCCTGATGATCCCAGGCTACGAAAAAATGTGCTTTATCTTTTACGATAGGACCCCCCAAAGAGAATCCATATTGGTAGGTCGAAAACTCTTGTGTTCTTGGTGTGCCATTTAAATTATATTTACTCGATAACCCTCCAGTTCTCGCAAATGTAAACGCGCTTCCCGTTAACGTATTTGTCCCCGACTTTGTAACAGTGGTTATACTGCCTCCTCCACTTCTACCGTAGGTAACATCATAATCGTTTGTGACAACCTTAAACTCCCGGATAGCCTCCATCGATATAGAATATGCCCCGCCGCTATTTCCTCCAGCAACAGTACTTCTTGAATTCATACCATCTACTGTAAAGTTAGTGGAAGATGCTCGCTGCCCTCCGAGATTGGTTCCAGTCGAAATCGGAGATAGATCAATAAGTGAGGAGAAATTCCGGCCATTTACCGGCATTTTCTTTAATTCATTCGCGGTGATGGCCGTTGAAGACCCTAGCGAGTTTATCTTATTTTGAAGCGCAGACCCCTGAACAACAACCTCTTCAAGTTCATTAGCGTTGTCTTTCAACAAAAAGTTTACCACAACTTCATCGCCGTAATTCAGACGATATCCCGTCAACTTTTGCTCGGTATAACCGAGGTGGTTTGCGGTAACAGTATATGGAGACCCTAATGGTAGTTGTTGAAAAGTAAACACACCATTTTGATTGGTCACTGTCGACTGGTTGAACCCCGTAGATTCGTTTCTGACAGTAATAGTCGTTCCACTGATCGAGCCCTCAAGCCCTTTCACCTGACCTGTGATGGTAGCTTCCGTACTTTGCCCAACGGAGTGCAGCGGAATGTAAAATAGAAACAACAGGAGTGATAGATAACACGTTTTTCTTGACATAAAAGTTTTAAGTTCAGGATGATTTTACTTTGTTAATTACAATTGGTCACGAAGATATTACACAACTGTTCCTATACAATAAACTCGTTATTAAGAAATCATTAAGCTTGGATTTAATTTCCGTCTACCTTTAATAAAAGCGTCTATAAAATCGGGTTATAATCATTGTCAACTCCGGCTCAAAATCCGCCTAGAGAAGCAAAAACTTACACACATGCTTACCTTGACAAACATATATTTCTTCAACTGCGATCAAGCCGCAACGTTTCCCCGCGTGCGTTTTGACAGAAAAATTAGGTTATTAATTCAGACCATATAAATTGGAAAACTCGACAGGTGCGTGGGATCCGAAACCGGAGAGATTCCAGACTATAGAAATCCTCTAGTTATAACACTAGAGTCTTGCAAACATGCGGCGAGTAAAGACATGATCTGAAATAAAGAAAGATGATTGTTTAGAGAAAGAATCTAACGGAGCACGAAGGTTATAGAGTTACAGGTTATTTTTTCCCTTTCTTCACTGTTTTATTGTTTGTTGCGTTCTTCTTTACTATTTTTAGCATTACGACCTTCAGATATATAAGTACAACTAAAAGCGCGATCGCGATAAATAATATAGTTTGATTTCCCATTTGGTAGGAAACAATACCACTATATACAATAAATGCTATCGCAAAGTTCAAGACTACATTTAAAATAAAGAATTTTGTCATTATTATTTTTTATTAGGTCTCCCTAAAACAGACGACCGTAAGAAGTAGAAGTATACCATTCCAGCAAGAATATTTCCGAAGATGATAAAAATCAATAAAACCATACGTTGTAAATTACCAATACGACCAGAAATCATAATTTCTCGAAGTACTAATACGACCCATATTAGTGATAATAACAGCGCTATACTGATCAAGACATCAGCAAAAGAAAATTGCAAAACCTTCAATACAACAGACAAAATATAAAATCCCAAACTAAAATAAAAAGCTTGAGCTGTCTGATCTTGCAAATTTCTCATCATACAAAAGTACACATTATCTTTTATCCCGCTATACAAAAAGGCCGGAATGAATTCCTTGGAAACTTTTCACGGCTATGGAAAAATACCCAGCTCCTGATAAGCAACACCTATTTTGTTTATCGCACAAACAAACGCGGCTGTTCGAAGATCTTCTACTCCCTGTTGCCCCACATAAATATCCCGGATCTCTCGGTAGGATCCAATCATTGTATCTTCCAAACCGGAGTGCACCAAATCGATTTCATCCGGACCCCGTAAGATCATTTTTCGCTCAAGATTCGAAACCTGTTTTTCAGTGGTCGACTCAATAATATCAATAAGTTCTTGGTACATATTTTCACTAAACCGCTTCTCCAGTCTTCCATATCGTACATGACTCAAGTTCTTTAGCCACTCAAAATAAGAGACCGTAACACCCCCGGCATTCAAATATATATCTGGAATCACCAATACGCCCTTCGCGTGAAGAATCTCGTCGGCCTCCGTGGTGAGTGGTCCGTTAGCGGCCTCTCCTATAATCTTAGCTTGGATACGATCCGCATTGTGCTTATCAATAACGCTCTCCAATGCAGCCGGGATCAGAATGTCACAAGACTTCTCTAAGCCTTCCGCGGGGTCGGAATAGCTTACAGCGCCGGGATAATTCAATATACCTCCTGTTGTTTTACGGTGTGCCTGTACCGCGTCCACGTCGAGTCCATTTTCATCGTATATAGCACCGTCAAACTCAATAAGACCGACAAGCTTCGCGCCCGCTTCCTGAAAATATTTCGCCGTGTGGTACCCCACATTTCCCAGTCCCTGGACAATTACACGCTTCCCGCCGATTCCGGAACTAAGGCCCAGCTTCTCCATGTCTTCCTTAAACGAACAGGCTTCGCGTACACCGAAAAATACCCCAAGGCCGGTAGCTTCCGTCCGGCCTCGTACGCCTCCCTGAGAAATTGGTTTACCCGTCACGCATGCCTGAGCGTTTATATCATTCGGAAAAAGGGAAGAATAAGTGTCTAGGATCCAGCTCATCTCCCGGGCGCTTGTACCATAATCCGGTGCCGGAACATCAATCCCTGGTCCGATAAAGTTCTTCTTACAAAGTTCGCTGGTATAACGTCGTGTTATCTTCTCCAATTCAAAAACAGAATACTTTTTTGTGTCAATCTTGATACCTCCTTTACCGCCTCCGAAGGGCACATTTACAATAGCACACTTATAAGTCATCAATGCGGCCAGAGCCATCACCTCTTCCTGATCCACCTCCATGCTAAACCGGATACCTCCTTTACAAGGAAGCTTATGATGAGAATGTTGAACACGATAAGCTTCAATAACCTCGATTTTTTCACCGATCTTCACGGGAAATTTAATACGAAGAATCGAATTACAAGCTTTAATTTGATCTAGAATTCCTCTGTCAAAATTTGTGTGATTAGCTGCTTTTTCAAAATTTCGTTGAACACTTTGAAAAAAGCTATTGTTTTCGGTATTTTCTGTGGCCATGGGGATTTGGTTTACACGTTTAATATTGGTTTTTAATTCTCCGTAAAAATACACAATATCGAGACTAAAAACAGTCGGTCAAAAACATTTAGAAGAATAACGCTTCAAAGCCTAAATTGTTCAAAAGTGTTCAACAAAAACCGATTTCCCTAATCAATTTTATATGAAAATACCAAAATCCTTTCACGAAACTTACATAGCTACCATAAGAGAGAAATACCTATCGCTAAATATAGTCGAGATGCAGGGGGGTGGTGAAAAATTAAAACCCGATAGAAATTACTATCAGGTTATATCAAATGATCGCAAGACACAACAAATGTGCTCTCAGGAGCCTATAATCTACTAATTTGAAGCTTAATAAACATCCATATCCGGGTCAATCTCTTCTTTCCATGCGAGTATTCCGCCTTCCAGGTTAGAAAGGTTGTCGAATCCTTGTTGCTCAAGCAGCATAACAGCTTGCGCACTACGCTTTCCGCTTCTACATTGAATGACAACAGGAACATCTTTTTTAATCTTTTCCTGCTCGATAATGATACCTGCCAACGGTATATTTAGACCATTCAGGTTAGACACTTCGTATTCGAAAGGTTCGCGAACGTCGATCAACTGAAATTCTTCATTGCGATCCATCATGTTTTTCAGATCTAGAACTGTAACTTCTTTCATTTTTCTTTACTTTTATCAAATATAATGATTTTACCAATACCATACCGTAGAGGTATCCGTTGGATTGTCAAATATTGTACCCATTTTTATACAGAGCGTCCTATGAAACATAAAAATATATTCTATAACTTTCTGATAAGTTTATTCATCCTGGCAACTTATTTTTCTTCGCATGCACAGGTTGCCGACAGCATAGAAATAAAACGAATTATCAGTACATTGGCATCAGATGAGATGCGTGGGCGAGCAACATTAAGTCCGGATATCGCTAAAGCTGCAGATTTTATTGCTGAGGAATTTTCTAATGCAGGATTACAACCATATACGAAGGGTAACTACAGACAAACATTCCAGGTAACCAAGGTAGCACAAGAAAACCAATCCGTTCATATTGACGGCCGACAACTAAGCTTAGAAGAGTTTTTATTCATTGGCTACGCCCCTTCTATCTCTTGGACAAAAGAGTCCGGCATCAAAGAACTCGAGATAAAGTCCGGAGAAAATTTTTCCGAACGCTTCCGTGAAATCGTGCGTAGTAACCCGGAAGACAATATTGTCTGGGTTGATCCTTCATTTGCACCGATGCTAGCCCGTTTCAAGAAAATGTTCCCAAAAGACAACGTACTGCCTCAAGGAGAATCTAGCCAAGCCACACCAAGCAAAGTCTTTGTGGTAAAGCCTGCCGACCTAAAAAGCTTTACAATAAAAGGAAAAAATTCCACCACAAATTTCCCTCTATTTAACGTTGCTGCTGTTGTTCCTGGAAAATCCAAAGCCGATGAATACGTTATTTTTTCAGCACATTACGACCACATCGGCGTCATTGCTCCTGTCGGCCAGGACTCCATAGCAAATGGAGCAGACGATGATGCCTCAGGAACTACAGCAATGATTAGCCTTGCCAAATACTTCAAACAACAAAGTATAAACGAACGTACGTTAATTTTCGTTGCCTTCACCGGCGAAGAAATTGGAATGTTCGGTTCCAAATATTTCTCCAACAACATTGATGCGGACAAAGTCATAGCAATGATCAACATAGAAATGATAGGTAAAGACTCGAAGTTTGGCCCCAATTCGCTTTACGTCACCGGATATCAAGCTTCAAACCTAGCCAGCTTAATGCAAGATAAGTTGAAAGGCACATCTTTTAATTTTCATCCTGACCCCTATCCGCAGCAAAACCTTTTCTACAGAAGTGATAACGCAGTATTAGCAGCGCTAGGCGTTCCCGCACATACCTTTTCAACATCTCAGATAGATAAGGATGAGTATTATCATACCGTTAAAGATGAAATCAGTACCCTAGATATTAAAAATATAACATCTAGTGTAGAGGCAATCGCCAAAGGTGTCACAGGAATTATTTCTGGAGAACAGACACCCACACGCGTCGAAAAATTAAAAGATTAAATAACATGTTTGCGCATCACATAATCGTCTAACACAAACTCATAATAGGGTGTATCAACTTCTTTGAGTACAGAAAACCCTTGCTTTAAATAAAAGAAATATGCTTTATTCTGACGATTCACGTTGAGCTCCATTGTATGAAGGCCACAACGACGACAAATACTCGCTGCATGATCGATCAACACCTTACCTAATCCCTGTCCCTGGACCTGAGGAACCAGATATAGCTTCTCTATGCGTAGCATGTCAATAGATGTTTTTACGGACATAAAGCCCACCGGAATCGTGTTTTGCGATAGGATATAAAATATTTGACCCGACATCATCGCTTCTTCGAGCGCATTAATAGAATAAATGTTTTCCAGCATGAAAGTGATCTGCTCAGGGCTTAAAACATCTTTATATCCATTCCACCAGCTCCGTTCCGCTAGCTCCCGAACTGTTGTAAGATCCCCTTCTACACATTCGTGGATTTCTATCATATCTCTTCCCCTATTGTTATATATTTACCCGATTCCAAGATAAGCGAAAAAAATCCTTCGTCTATCGACTCCAGCACACTCTCGCCGACGGTTTTGAGGCCCTTCATCGATACTATAGCATTATGGTCCACAAAAATCTTTGCTCCCTTGATCTGCCACTTTTCATACTTTTCACAAACACAAACATATTTACGCTGCTCAGAAAAAACGACAAGGTTTATCCTCTGGCAGTACTCCTCTATATTTTTCGGTATGATCGAAGAAATGATATTCGCGGCTTTATAATCATTACTGCACAAATATTCTAGGGCATCGGTGATAATTCCTTTTTCTAACGGAAGGACCTTTATATCTTGTTGTAATGGTTGCACTTGGGGATTGTTGCTGATCAAAAAATCAACTTTTATATCCCGTTGTAAAAAATAATTCAACGCTTGCTCGCTGACAAAAATAGTAGGGCTCCATTCAAGCAGCTGCCCAATATATTCCTCCGACAGATCATTAATCGAGTCGACAATAAGTGCTGGTTCTTGATTTTCACGTACGATATGATGAGAAGACATAGCCTGTTGAAATTATTAGGAGATAATCTTGGAACTCTCAGCTTATTAAACGCTACTCGACACCAAGCTGACGCAGCGTGATGAAAGCCATTAAACCGATACTTGTAAGGAGAGCTTTTTCGTCAATGTCGAAAGTAGGAGTGTGTACAGCAGAATTTATGCCCAATAATTTATTTCCTGTCCCCAAGCGGTAAAAACACGCGCTAACTGCTTGCGAATAATAAGAAAAATCTTCCGCTGCAGGCCATATATCAAGTTCTTCAACGTTCTCTTCCCCGAGATACTCTATCGCGCAGTTCCGCGCGGACTCTGTAATTTTAGCTTCGTTCACTAAATATGGGTACCCTTTGCGTACTTCAAAGTCACAGCTCGCCCCCATGCTTTGGGCAATCCCTTCAGCCATTTTGATCATTAGGGTGTGAGCATTAGCTCGCCACTCTTCATCAAACGTTCGGAACGTTCCCTCTAGATATACCTGCTCTGGAATAATATTTGTCGCTCCGTTACCTATTATTTTCCCCCAAGAGAGCACTGTAGGCGTACGCGGATCTGCATTGCGACTTACAATCTGTTGCAGAGCTGTGATAATCTGCGCCGCAATAGCAATAGGATCTATATTTTGATGCGGGTGTGCCCCATGACCACCTTTTCCTTTAATGGTCATAAATAACTCATCGCAAGAAGCCATATATTTCCCAGACCGGAAACCGACTTTACCGGTTTCAATAAAAGGCATTACATGCTGGCCGATAATTCCCGTTGGTTCCGGATTTTGAAGAACACCCTCATTAATCATGATCGATGCACCACCAGGCAATTTCTCTTCCCCTGGTTGAAAGATAAGCTTAATCGTTCCACCAAACTCGGAACGCAAGGTATGAAGTATTCGTGCAGCTCCTAAGAGCGAAGAGGTATGTACATCGTGTCCACAAGCGTGCATCACCCCGCTATTCTGTGACCCATAGCTTCTCCCTTCGACCTCCTGAATAGGTAGAGCATCCATATCAGCTCTTAAAGCTAAAACTTTGTCCCCTCGTTGCTCACCCTTTAGTAGGGCGACAATACCAGTGCTCGCCATGACCTGATATGGTATTCCTAGTTTATCGAGCTGCGTTTTTACAAAAGCAGCTGTTTGATATTCTTCAAATGATAATTCGGGATTCCGATGTAGATGTCGACGCATCTCTACCACATCATTAAAATACGCCTCAGCTAACTGATGAACTTTATCTTTTAACATAGCTGGTTATTCATAAACCCAAATATCTTCTGTGAACACAAATACGTTGCTGTATTGAGAGCGCAAAACTTTCATAAAGCTATTGGCATCATTGCGGCTACGGAAATCTCCTACTTTCACCCGATAATTAGGTTCACTGTAAGTCACATAGCTACTAATGTCCTTATAAGATCTTTGAAACCTTGTCTGAGTGGCGTAGGCGTCATTCCTATTTGTTCCTGAAAAAATTTGCACGCGAAATCCTCGCTTCTTCACGCGGGTAGCATTTTTTTTATCTGCCACCTTTGAGCTAAGGCTCATCAGACGCGCAGTTGTTGGATTGATACCATTTTCCGCTCTGAATTCCTGCAGAAGATTGATCAATGTGTCCTTTTGAACATCAACCAATCCTGTCTGTGCGCGGCTTAACTGTGATATAATAAGTAGAAAAGCCCCAAGTATCAATCCTTTTTTTAACATCGTACCTTAAATTTACTAACCGTTCTTTCCGTGACAGTTTTTGTACTTCAGGCCAGATCCACAAGGGCAATCATCATTACGACCTACGGATTGTTCTTTGCGAATAGGCTGTGTTACCTGCTGTTCACGTGTATCATGATCCTCCTCAGACACCCCTGTTGGAGAAGCCAACTCTGCTTTGGTGGCTTTCACTTGTGCCGGTTGTGCCGGTATCGGACGTGCTGCCTGAACATTTTGCGGTTGTTGTTGTCCTGGAATATCCCCCTTAAATAGGAAACTTACAACATCTTTGTTCATAGAAGCTAGCATGCTTTTAAACAGGTCATATGCCTCCATTTTATAAATGATAATCGGATCCTTTTGTTCGTAAACAGCGTTCTGTACCGATTGTTTCAAATCATCCATCTCGCGAAGGTGTTCTTTCCACGCATCATCGATAAGTGCTAACACGATACCTTTCTCGAAAGATCTAAAAACCTCTTTACCGTTCGACTCAACCGCTTTTTGAAGATTAGTCGCAACTTGTATGCCACGAATTCCATCAGAAAACGGTACCACTACATTTTCAATCATTGCTCCACGCTCTGCTAGTACATTTGTCAATACAGGTAAAGTTTGACGTGCAATATGCTCTGCTTTAGCATGATACGCGGTAATCACCTGGTCGAATAGCCGATCTGTTAAGTTTATTGCACTCGTACTAGCAAACTCTTCTTTTGTGACTTCTGGATTAAGTGCGAAAATACGAATGATTTCAATCTGAAACTCTTCATAGCTTCCTCCCTCTTTAGCTTCAAGGACAACGTCTTCCACGACGTCATAAATACTGTTGTTTAAGTCTACGTCTAAACGTTCGCCAAATAAAGCATTCTTACGTTTTGTATAAATTACTGTACGCTGAGAATTCATTACGTCATCGTATTCTAAAAGACGCTTACGAATTCCAAAGTTGTTTTCCTCTACTTTACGTTGTGCGCGTTCAATTGATTTAGTGAGCATGCTATGTTGCATCACCTCCCCTTCCTCAACGCCCATTTTCACCATAATATTAGAGATACGTTCCGAAGCAAATAATCGCATTAAGTTATCCTCTAAGGAAACAAAGAATTGCGACGATCCCGGATCTCCTTGACGTCCGGCACGACCCCGTAGCTGTCTATCAACACGGCGAGACTCATGACGTTCCGTACCGATGATAGCGAGACCTCCGGCGGCGATAACTTCTTGCGACAATTTAATATCCGTACCACGCCCCGCCATATTGGTTGCAATAGTTACTTGTCCTGGACGCCCAGCCTCCGCAACAATATCCGCTTCTTTCTGGTGTAGTTTTGCATTCAGTACGTTATGTTTAATGCCCCGGAGTTTCAACATCCGGCTTAACAATTCTGAAATCTCCACAGAGGTCGTACCGACAAGCACTGGCCGCCCTTCTTCGGTGAGCTTCTGAATCTCCGCAGCTACAGCATTATATTTTTCGCGTGCCGTTCTGTAAATGAAATCTTGACGATCGTCACGTTGTATTGGTCTATTCGTTGGAATATCAACGACATCTAACTTATAAATTTCCCATAATTCACCCGCCTCCGTAGACGCCGTACCAGTCATCCCAGATAACTTATGATACATACGGAAATAATTCTGCAAGGTAATGGTCGCATAAGTTTGCGTCGCATCTTCTACTTTAACATTTTCTTTTGCTTCAATCGCTTGATGCAGACCGTCCGAGTAACGACGACCATCCATGATACGACCGGTCTGCTCATCGACAATCTTTACCTTACCCTCATCAACGATGTACTGATCATCAATTTCAAATAATGTGTATGCTTTTAAAAGCTGATTTATCGAATGAATACGCTCCGATTTAATCGCGTAATCACGTAAAAGTTCTTCTTTCTTCTGCGCTTTCTCTTCAACCGGCGCTTCTGAATTTTCGATGTCTGCAATTTCAGATCCCACATCAGGCATAATGAAAAACGTAGGATCTTCACCAGAAGCAGTAATAAGTTCGATTCCTTTGTCAGTAAGCTCTACCTGATTGTTTTTCTCATCAATTACAAAAAATAACTCAGCATCTACCTTAGGCATATTTCGGTTTTGTTCCGCCATATAGTGGTTTTCAACTTTCTGAAGAAGTTGTCTGTGATTGCCTTCGGACAAGAATTTAATAAGGGCTTTGTTTTTTGGAAGACCACGATAAGCGCGTAGTAGGGCCATCAACCCTTTTTCTACGTCGTTATCGCCCGCATTTATTGCCTTTTTGGCCTCATTAAAGACCGTGTTTATATATGCTTTTTGCGCATTAACCAGGCGTTCGATCCGTGGTTTTAACTGATAGAATTCATGTTGGTCGCCACGCGGAATCGGGCCGGAGATAATTAAAGGAGTCCGCGCGTCGTCAATTAATACGGAGTCAACCTCGTCAATCATAGCATAATGCAACTTGCGTTGTACCATGGCATCAGGGGTTTGTGTCATGTTATCACGTAAATAGTCAAAACCGAATTCATTGTTTGTACCGTAAACAATATCCGATAGATAGGCTTTTCTACGTTGAGCAGAGTTTGGCTGATGCTTGTCAATGCAGTCAACGCTTAAGCCATGAAACTCGAAAAGAGGACCATTCCACTCCGAGTCACGACGGGCAAGATAATCGTTTACCGTTACAATATGAACGCCTTGTCCTGTTAACGCGTTCAGGTAGGTTGGCAAAGTACCAACAAGTGTTTTACCTTCCCCAGTTGACATCTCTGCGATCTTACCTTGGTGCAACACAATACCACCAACAAGCTGCACATCGTAATGTACCATATTCCAGGTCACTTCAGTTCCTGCAGCTATCCATGTATTTTTCCAAAGCGCTTTCTCGCCATTGATCGTTACGTTTGGTTTGCGAGAGGCGATCTCTCGGTCAAAATCTGTCGCCGTTACCTCTAGTTCCTTATTTTCTGAAAGACGCCGAGCGGTTTCTTTTACAACAGCAAAACCCTCAGGAAGGATTTCGGCAAGAATTTCTTCTAATTTTTTATCTCGATCTTTAGTAAGCTTATCAATCTTCTCATATATTTCCGTCTTTGTTGACATCTCTACATCAGTATTTTCGGCTTCTGCCTTTAGGGCCGAGATCTCTGTGTCAATTTCAGATAAGTATTCTTTAATTCGTTCTTTAAAACTTATAGTTTTACCTCGAAGCTCATCATTGGATAGCGATGAAAGCTTTTCATATTCTTCTTTTATCTTCTCTACTAGAGGCTGAATTGACTTAATATCCCTTTCCGACTTGCTGCCAAAAAGCTTACTTAAAAATTTTAACATAATATATTTTTATCTCCGTGTTACCTGAGTGCAATAATGACTCCAATTCAGATTTGCAGACAAATTGGCACTAATCGGGCAAATTTAATTATTTGATGTGATAACTAACAGGAATGAACATTATTTTTTCAAAAAGTTTAACGCCTGTTTTCACGTTTTATATAATATTGATATTCAACAAGATTTCGCAAGAGTTGATTCCATTTATAGCGGGTTAGCTCTACTCATTACGATCTGTTAGAAATAGGTTCTTCCCTGAATTAGGAATGATCCCTCGTGACACCGCTTTATCAAACATCTGCTGGATTGCAGCTCTCCCTTCGCCGGCCAAGTCTACTGAATATTTATTTACATATAAATCGATATGCTTATACATCACCTCTTCTTCCATCTCCTGGGCATGTGAACGGATATATTCGAGCCCCGATTTTGGATTTGCAAAGGCAAATTCCACACTTTCGCGAATCAGGTTGTTTATTTTCAGTTTGACGGATTGATCGAGGTTTCTCTTCACGACGATTCCTCCCAGAGGTATTGGACATCCTGTTGTTTTCTCCCAATAATCACCAAGATCCACAATTTTATACAGCCCCTTTTGCGCATAGGTAAAACGGTTTTCATGGATAATTAGTCCGATATCAATACTACCCTCAAGGAGTGCATTTTCAATTTCAGAAAAAAGAACCTCATGCTTCTCATGAAGCGCAGGCAATGCTAATCCCAAAAGAAAATTTGCTGTGGTGTATTTGCCTGGAATTCCTATTTTCAAACTTTTGTCGCTTTCTAATAACAAATCCCCTTCTTCTATAATACGCCTCAATCGTTCAGCGATAGCTGGATCCTTAGTAATTAACAGCGGCCCCACGCCGAAACCAAGCGCGCTTCCTGCATCGAGCAACTCATATTCTTCCGTTGCATATGCAAAAGCATGATAGCTCAATTTTGTTATATCTAATTCTCCTTTGAACGCTTTATGATTTAAAGTCTCCACATCCTCATATTGCACATCGAACTCAAGCCCCAACGTATCGACTTTATGATGAATTAACGCATCAAAAATAAACGTATCATTTGGACAGGGTGAAAATCCTATTTTCAGTCTCATTTTTTGTTTTTATTCGCACGCGTTGAAATCTAGTATACAAATGTCTTACAAACGCGTCACATATCGATTTTGTATACATATAAAAATACGAGCATCGCTAGAAATGTTACACTCAAGATTCCTTTAGCGATTTTATCTCGCGGTGGTTGATTCCTATAAAAAACACGAACCAACAACAAGTTTATCCCCGCAGCCAATGCGTAAAGAAAGAGCGGCTGCCTCGGTAAAATATCGCTTCCTATTAAACTATATTCAGTTAGCCCAAAAGCAACAATAGGTGCACATAGCCCCACAACAAGACCAAGAAAAAAATTATTTCTCATTTACGGTAAAGTTCCAGCTGTTTAGCTCTGTAATCGTGTGGTGCGCTGTCATGTCAAACTGCGTTGGCACAATCGAAACATAACCATTCTCAATTGCAAACGTATCTGTGTCCTCGCCCTTGTCTAGAAGCTTAAATTTTCCGGTCATCCAAAAATAAGGGCGTTTATATGGGTCTTCACGCTCTTCGAACTCCTCAAACCATTTTGCAGTAGCTTGGCGGCATACTTTAATCCCTTTAATGTCTTTGGAGCGGTTTGGAAAATTCACGTTTAATAAAGTAGCTTTTTGCAGCCCGTTGGCAAGCACCTGCTCAGCAATAGCTCGAACATAGGATCGGCAATGCGTAAAATCTGCGTCGTGGCTGAAATCATCAAGCGAAAAACCAATCGATGGTATCCCTTCAATAGCACCCTCTACGGCTGCGGACATCGTCCCCGAATAAAGGACATTTATCGAGTAATTCAAACCATGATTAATTCCTGAAACACATAAATCCGGCTTCTTTCCTTTGAAAATTTTGTGAACAGCCAACTTAACACAATCGACCGGTGTGCCTGAACATTGATACATCTGCACTCCGGGATAAATATCGACCTTGTCCAAGCGTAAGGGCTTACCGATTGTTATTGCGTGTCCCATTCCAGACTGCGGGCTGTCAGGCGCCACAACCACCACCTCGCCGATCTTTTGCATTTCTTCTAAAAGCACTTTAATTCCTGGTGCCGTTATACCATCGTCGTTTACAACGAGAATAGTAGGTCTTTTGTTTGCCATATTGCGAATTTAGGAAAAAGAAGACAAATTGTACAACAACCACGGGCTATTCATACCGGATCTCTTTTTCACTGGCTATTAACAGAAAAAAGGCGTTGGATAATCTCCAACGCCTTCTCTAGCTTCATTAGGATTCTAGCCTAAGCCTTTCAACCAAGTAACAACTTCTTCCCTGGTCTTTCCTAATTTCTGCTGCAATTTACCTAATAACTCATCGTCCTTACCTTCTTCATATTTCAAATCATCATCAGTAAAATCTGCATATTCTTGTTTAACTCGGCCTTTGAGTTCATTCCATTTTCCTTTTAAATCTAATTTATCCATTTCGTTCCTTTTTTTGTTCTTAATTATAGAACACGCCTCGGCCCGTTTTGTTTCAGACAATTAAAAAAATGGGTTTAAACCCACTTTAAGCCTCCGGCAACGATTTCGAAGATTAGACTACCGTATGAAGAAAATAAGCCCTAACTTAGGCTTATTTTCAATTTTTGTTATTTTTATATTATGAGCCATACAATTTTCGAAAGCCGCTATGCGATCGGCCCTAAGGAAACAAAATCGTTAGATACAAAAGGACTTCGTGAAAACTTTTTGATTAATACGGTTTTTGAACCCGATAAAATCCATTTTGTCTATACACACTATGACCGCTATATAG
Organism: Sphingobacterium shayense; assembly: GCF_013179575.1. Taxonomy (GTDB): domain Bacteria; phylum Bacteroidota; class Bacteroidia; order Sphingobacteriales; family Sphingobacteriaceae; genus Sphingobacterium; species Sphingobacterium shayense. The sequence continues at coordinate 15,368 of NZ_JABMCQ010000072.1, forward strand.
CAGGAGGTGCTATGCCCGTATCGGGACGTCTCCAGCTCGAAACCATCGAGGAGCTATTAAAAGAACCTTATTTCCTTTCACGTCGTGAATTAGGCATCATAAACGTTGGGGGCGATGGAAAAATCGAAGTAGATGGAAGCGTTTACGAAATTGCCCATAAAGAAGCGCTATATGTCGGAAAAGGTGCCAAAAATGTTTATTTCAGCAGCAATGAAGCCTCTAGTCCGGCCAAGTTTTATCTAAACTCTACACCTGCGCACCAGAGCTATCCCACAAAGCGAGTCACCAAAAATGAAGCAAACAAGATAGAATTGGGAAGCCTAGAAACGGCGAATCATCGCACCATAAACCAAATGTTACTTAACACGGTAATTCAAACCTGTCAATTACAAATGGGCATGACGGAACTTAAGCCGGGATCAGTATGGAACACCATGCCAGCACATACTCACGACAGAAGGATGGAAGTATATTTCTATTTTGACGTTCCACAAGGACAATCCGTTTCGCACTTCATGGGACCAACCGACGAGACACGTCACATATGGATACAAAATGAACAAGCAGTCATATCACCCCCTTGGTCAATTCATGCTGGAGCAGGAACAAGCAACTATACCTTCATATGGGGCATGGCTGGTGAAAACCTTGACTACGATGATATGGATAAATGTCCAATTACCGAGCTTAAGTAAATCCGAGCAACCATTAAACGTTTTACATCATGCGGCCAACAACTATTGAATACCGCTTTAAAAATAAAATATGTCTGTACTAAATAAATTCGACCTTACAGGTAAACTTGCTCTTGTTACGGGCTGCAAGCGAGGGATCGGAAAAGCACTAGCAGAAGCGCTAGCAGAGGCCGGTGCCGATATTATCGGCGTCTCGGCAACCCTAGAATTAGAAAATTCTAAAGTTGCACAGTCGGTCGAAGCGATCGGTCGTAAATTTTATGCATATCAATGTGATTTCGCGAATCGCGAATCCTTATACGCGTTTATTAAAAAAGTAAAAAATGATCACCCGGTGATTGACATTCTGTTTAACAATGCTGGGAATATTCTTCGTAAACCCGCTGCCGAACATCCTGATGAATATTGGGATAACATTATCGAGATTAATCAGAACGCACAATTTATTTTAACAAGGGAAATCGGGAAAGAAATGCTTTCACGTGGAACAGGAAAGGTCGTTTTCACAGCTTCTTTACTTACATTCCAAGGAGGAATAAACGTTCCTGGGTATGCCGCATCGAAAGGAGCAATAGGGTCTTTAACAAAAGCTTTTGCAAATGAGTGGGCTAGCAAAGGGGTAAATGTAAATGCCATTGCACCAGGATATATTGCGACAGATAATACTGAAGCCTTACGCGAAGACAGCGAACGCTCTCAGTCGATCCTTTCGAGAATTCCTGCGGCGCGTTGGGGTGAACCAGAAGATTTTAAAGGACCAGCAGTCTTTTTAGCTTCTCAAGCCTCGGATTATGTACATGGCACCATCCTCACCGTAGACGGCGGATGGATGGGGCGATAATCATAACGCAGAATAACAATTTGGAACGCCAAAGTGTTTTTTGGCCTTTTGGCGTTTCATATAAAAACAAGTTTCGTTTTAGAGGATACCACCCATTAAAGGATCGCTCTGGCTTGCGCTCCCTGTTTCTATATAACCGGCACAACGCAAAATTTCATCCGTTGCGCCCAACAAATAATTTGGCTTGGGTATCGACTCCGGTCAAAATTAAGCAGTGCAGTAGAACCGCCCAACAATGAAGCTTTTTTAATAACGTCTCTCCTTGTTTCCATGTTTTTTGCTTAGAAATTGGCATCGCCCATATACTCGCCCAGCCAATACCTGTTTAGAATACATAGAAAATTCTGACTAGAAAAATAAAAGAAAATGTTTGGGGGTTGGTGAACAATATCGCCTATTCATTACTCGGAGTACAGGCCTTTTTTATCGATAAATTCAAGCACCTTGTCCGGGGTATAGTATCGAATATTTTTTCCTTCTTTAATTGCCTTTCGCAAAAAAGTAGAAGAAAGTTCCATTACCGGCGTTTGTGTAATGGTGATTGACGGATGGTTTTCAAGTTCCCCGCCGCTATACCCAGGCCGGGGATAAACGATGATCTTATAATCACGAAGAATGATATCAGCGTTCTTCCACTTACTAAATCCTTGTAAATTATCTTCTCCCATAATAAGGGTAAAATCTTTGTTGGGATATTTTTCTTGCAGATATTGTAGTGTATCTATCGTATAGGATGGTTGAGGAAGTCCAAATTCAATATCCGACGCGCGAAGTTTATCTTCTCCTTCGATGGCTAGGTTAACCATCTCGAGCCGATCATACATGTTTCCAAGACTTTGCTTCTTTTTAAAAGGATTTTGTGGCGATATGACAAACCAAATCTGGTCCAGATCCGTATAATTAACCATATAGTTCGCTATGATTAAATGACCAATATGAATAGGATTAAATGAACCAAAGAAAAGACCAACGCTCGCCATACCACTTATTTATTCAAAAAATTTAGTACCAACGATTCTGCCTCCGCACATGCGGTATCTAAGTCATAATTATTCAATACGACGTCAAATTTGTTAGCATAACTAAGTTCCTGTTCGGCTTTAGTGAACCGCTCTTGTAGCTTTTCTTCTGAATCGGTTCCACGGCCCCGTAGTCTTTCCTTTAACACCTCCAGAGAAGGCGGGTTAACAAAAATTGCTAAGGCTTGTTCTGGAAATTTAGATTTTAACCGCAAACCTCCTATCACGTCAATATCAAATATGACTGATTTTCCTTCTGCCCAAATCCGCTCCACTTCATTCCGGAGCGTGCCATAATACGTCCCTGCGTAAACCTCTTCAAATTCAATAAATTCCTGTTTCGCGATTTTGTGCAAAAAGTCCTCCGAACTGATAAAATAGTAATCTTTCCCATCTATTTCCCCTTCACGAGGGTTCCGTGTACTTGCAGAAATAGAGAACGCTATTTTATCGCTATGATTAGCTAGTAATTTTTTGACTATAGTTGTCTTGCCTGCTCCTGAAGGTGCAGAAAATATTATTAATTTACCACTCATTCCTATAAAACGTTAAGCAATTGCTCCTTTACCTTTTCCAACTCTTCTTTCATACGAACGACAATCTGTTGGATATTCGCATCGTTTGCTTTAGAACCTAGCGTATTTATTTCACGACCCATCTCTTGAGATATAAAACCTAGTTTTTTTCCGCTAGAATCTGTTCCATTAAGTGCCGTAATAAAATATTGACAATGAGATCTTAAACGAACCTTTTCCTCGGTAATATCTAATTTGTCAATGTAAAATATGATTTCTTGTTCGAAGCGATTCATATCCACCTTTTCTTTACCAACGGTCTCTTCTAAATAATGGCCTATTCGCTCCCTAATTAATGGTATACGGTTTCCTTCTACGGACTCTACCTCAGTAAGATATGATAAAATCAAATTTACGCGATTCTCCAAATCTCCCTTCAGGGTGTTCCCCTCATCTTGGCGAAATTGTGTAAAATGTTCTATCGCAAGGTAGAACGCGTCCATTAATATTTTCCCTTCCGTTTCATCAATAGCTTCTTCCTTCGAAGACACGACTTCGGGCATATTTAAAGCCAACTGAAAAAGGTTATTATCTGATTCGCCTAGTTGTTCAGATATCTCTTTAAGTTGTTTATAGTATTGTTTTAAAAGCTTCCCGTTGATCGTAGACGCTTTCGCGGTTTGATC
>NZ_JABMCQ010000073.1 GCF_013179575.1 Sphingobacterium shayense
GACTGTTAAACCGATTCCCAAATCCCTCAAAGCCGCCATTTAAAAATATAACCGGTGTGCCCATCGCAAGGCAGGGCAATGCGCAATGTATTCTAGAGGTAACGACTAGCTTCGCTCTGGAAAGTCGCTTTAAATAAGAATCAGCGATTTCGAAATTCTGCTCCACGGTGGTCTCGGGGATAATCTGGGTGATGAATTTCGCTTTTTTCAGAATCTCTGCACTGAAGGTCTGCTTATATATTTTGGATTTAAGGGCGAAATCGAAGAAGCGACCTCGCTTGATTCGACTGAGCAATTTCTGGGGCGCCTTTAGCATTTCTCCAAGGGAAAAATAGTGGAATAGCGGGTCTATAAACAGAATTTCATCTGTCACCTCTTCAGGGCTTCTTTTGTACGTCTGCCCTAGTGTCAGCGTCAAGCAGCCTGAATAATAGGCGGCAACTCCTTTTTCAGAAAGAACGCGTGCGGTCGCTTTGTCGCGGCAACCTATCGGTTCATGCTGTTTAAAGTAGGCTATGCTCCCAGGAGATGTCATCTGTTCGTATACCGAGGAGTTAATATGCATCGCCACGAACAAAGGGTCAATCTTATCTGCAGGAGGCCAATTTAATGGATTGTGCATATACCAACCGTTCATAATCATTTTAATTTGATCGCCACTGTAGCTATGAAGATCTTCTCGATCCCTGTAAACGTCAACTTGAGGTAAATACTGTTTTGCCGCGATGGCTTGTACGTAATCACCTACGTTTGTTTGTGCTCGTGAGCAGCCCATAAGACCGTATTTTATATTTTCTTCCATTTTGATATGAATTTTGCTTTTATTGAATTTTCGATTAGACTGTAGTTATAATAAATAAAAATGCCACTGCCCATTAGCGGAGCTAAAAGAGACGACCAAGGGGAGCCGATATAGAGCACCGAACTAATTAGAAGAAATAACACGAGCAACTGAAAAAAAACAGCCCATGGAAATTCCGTCCCTAGAAATTGGCGCACTTGAACTACCCGGTAGACGAGCATAACGAGATATCCTAGAAAAATAGACACACTGATCCCGTAGAGTCCGAGTTTCACCAACAGGAAGCTGCTACCAATAGTCACGACACCGCCAACAATAGAGGAATAGAATATGCCTTTTGTTTTGCGCACCTTTAGATACACTGCCCCATAAAAGGAAGACAAAGCTTGTAGCATCACCGCGAGCAAGAGCACAGGGATATATTTCCAAGCCTCAAAATAGCTTGCATCAAGCAGGGAAATCATTAGCTTAGAGCAACTACTCAAGACGATGATCAGGCCGAATAGAAGCTTCAAATACTGAAGAAGCGTAGTGGAAAAGTAGTGTTTCATATCCCCTGAGCCATCAAGTCGAATAAATTTCTCTTGCCAGGCGAGGGTAAATACACTTGTGATGACCAGTAATATCGATGGGTATTTATATGATATTGCAAATAAACCGTTATAGTCCGCGCCTAAATAGCCTAAAATAACATATCGGGTGGACGAGCCAATTAGCCACCAGCTAAGCGTATTTGGCAGCAAGGGCAACGAATAGCTGCAAAAATCCATGAGTAGAGCTTTGTTTAGCTTCAGTGACGATAGATATGTTGAAAGGTTATTTTCAAAAAAGAGCCAAATGATCACGATAAGCAATGCCAAAATATTGGCAAGAAGAACCCCTTTCACCCCAAGGTTGAAAAAGAAAAGTACCCCCCCGGTAAACCCGACGTACAGTAAAGAGTAAAGAGCACTCGTTTTTGCATACACTTGGTTTTTCCCGAGGCCTCGCGTTCCTTGCTGCATAGTTGGAAATAAAATCATGAGTACCGAATAGATATACAAATAGCCACTGTATTGCACTTGAAAAAAAAGAGCAGATACCCAGAATAGAACCGAATAGATGATAATATTTAACAACACCAGACCATACACGTTTTGAAAGATGGTCGACCTATCGACTTTCTGCTCTGGATCTAGCAACCATCGGAGCAATGCGGAATCCAGCAAAAGACTGACACAAGGAACAACGAAAGAGACTGTAGTAAGAATTAAATCATACTGGCCAATTTCAGCCTTGGATAAAAAATATGTCATAAAGAACACCAGGATGAAAGAAAGCACCTTCGAACTAAAATTCCCTATCATATATAGCCCTGTAAGACTAGCTAAGCTATTGTGCTTTTTAGTGGCCACTGGTTATTTTTATTTTATAGATTTTCATAATTCTTCTATGATGACAAATCGTTACTGCCGCTGGTTGTTAACCCACAATATGTTCCCACTGAGCGTTGTAATTTCCTTTAACGAGTTCCACGTCCGATTGTACCATTTCCTTCACAAGGGCGGCTAGATCATACTGTGGTTCCCAGCCAAGTTTCGTTTTTGATTTTGTTGGGTCGCCTATCAACAAGTCAACCTCCGTTGGACGATAATAAGCAGGGTCAATCATCACGACGGTCTTCCCTATCTCAAGCTGATAATCTGGATTATGGCAGGAGATTATTTTCGCTACCTCTTTTTCATTTTCGCCTTCAAAATTGAGTTCAATTCCGAGTTCCCCGAAAGCTAGGCGTACAAATTCACGCACCGACGTTGTTACTCCTGTTGCGATAACAAAGTCTTCCGGTTGATCCTGTTGTAAAATCCGCCACATAGCCTCTACATAATCTTTCGCATGCCCCCAATCACGAAGCGAATTCAGATTCCCTAGGTATAAACATTCTTGCTTCCCTAGGGCTATAGCTGCAGTCGCCATCGTGATTTTCCGTGTGACGAAAGTCTCCCCGCGACGTGGCGATTCATGATTAAATAAAATTCCGTTGCAAGCGTACATGTTATACGCCTCACGATAATTCTTGGTAATCCAAAACCCATAAATCTTAGCGACACCATACGGCGAACGCGGATAAAAAGGAGAACTTTCGTCGTAGAAACCTTCTGCATTTTTGTTTTCTTCCAATCCGCCATATAACTCGGAGGTAGACGCTTGATAGATCCGTGTTTTCTTTTCTAAGCGAAGTATACGTACCGCTTCCAAGACACGAAGAGTGCCGATACCGTCTACGTTGGCCACATATTCTGGTGAATCAAAAGAAACTTTTACGTGGGACATCGCTCCTAAGTTGTATATCTCATCTGGTTGCACTTCTTGAATAATGCGGATTAGATTTGTGGAGTCGGTAAGATCTCCGTAGTGAAGCTTGAATCGCACGTGCAACTCATGCTGGTCAATGTAAAGATGATCAATACGCTGGGTATTAAAAGAAGATGCTCTACGCTTAATACCGTGCACCATGTATCCTTTTTCAAGTAGCAACTCCGCCAGATACGAACCGTCTTGACCGGTAATGCCTGTGATTAATGCTGTTTTCATGTTAATTATATTTGGTAGTTAAGAATGTTTTTGATGCTGTCTAAATTTAGGCTGTTGCCTATAGTTTGACCTCTTTGTAATTTTGCTGATTCTCTAAAAACCATGCGTATGTTGTGCCGATTCCCTCCTCGAGCGCTACTTTATGTTGCCAACCAAGCGCATGCATTTTGGAGACATCCATGAGTTTACGCGGAGTGCCATCTGGTTTGCTCTGATCCCAAACAATCTCACCCTGGTGACCGACCACTTTTTGTATTATCTCGGCTAGTTCCTTGATTTTTAAGTCTATTCCTGTTCCTACATTGTATAAATATTCGGGAAGAACATTATCTAAAGCAAAAAAAACGGCCTCGGCTAAATCTTCCACAAACAGAAACTCACGCATTGGGCTGCCGGATCCCCAAAGAATAACTGGTACATCGCCATTGCCCTTTGCTTCATGGAATTTACGAACCATCGCGGGCAGCACATGAGATGTCTGAAGATCGAAGTTGTCATAAGTACCGTATAAGTTTGTTGGCATCAAACTCACATAATCCTTACTAAATTGCTTACGTATTGCCTGGCACGCTTTTACTCCTGCTATTTTTGCTAAAGCATACCACTCGTTCGTGGGCTCCAACGAGTCCGTTAAAAGATATTCCTCTTTCAAAGGCTGAGGCGCAAATTTCGGATAGATGCAAGAGGATCCTAAAAAAATAAACTTTTGCACATCACATTTTAATGCGGCATCGATAAGATTGTTCTGTATCTGCATGTTCTCCATCAGAAACTGATAAGGAAAATCGTTGTTTGCAAGTATTCCTCCCACTCTCGCTGCAGCATCAATTACCACACCCGGCTTCTCAGCCTCAAAAAAAGCGCTTACAGTTGCTTGGTTTCGTAAATCAAGCTCGCTGGATGTTCTTACTAGCAAGTTCGAAAACCCTTTTTCTTCTAAATTTCTCTTGATAGCTCCACCGACCATACCGCGATGTCCGGCGATAAAAATTTTTGTATGCTTATCCATTGTTTAAAATATTAACTGCGTTTAAAAATTTGCCACCATTTACGCCGTTCCGGTTCTTGTCCGTAATTACCGTAGCCATAGCCGTAGCCATATCCGCTGTACAGGTTTCCCTTAGCCTGCACATCATTGACCACAAGCTGAATTCCACTAATTTTATTTTTGGATACAAGGTCGTTTGGAATCCGCAATTGCTCTTTATAAGTGTAGCCCTGTCTTACTACAAACAAACATAGGTCCGCGTAGCGATTGAGAAGCTGTGCGTCGGTCACCATCCCAACGGGAGGTGCGTCCATTATAATATAGTCGTACCGAAGCGCAAGTTCATCCATCATCACTTTAGTTCGGGGATTAACGAGCAACTCAGCAGGATTAGGCGGGATCGCCCCCGCTTGAATAATATCGACATTCTCATTTGTGTTCGATGTGCCGATAATATCTTCTAGTGTCATCTCTGGACGCACAACATAGTGAGAAAAGCCTTTTTTAGCAGGTAGTCCTAGTTTACTCGTGATGGATGGTTTACGTAAATCGAGCTCCATAAGGAGTACCTTTTTCTCCAGAAGTGCGAGGGAAATCGCCAAATTTAGGGCGACGTACGATTTTCCTTCTCCGGACATAGACGAAGTAAATAGGATGCGTTTACCTCCGTTTAAAGCGAATTCTAGATTTGTGCGCATCGCCCGAAACTGTTCTGCGATGGGTGACCGCGAAGATTTATCCACTACAATATCGCTTTTGATTGAGGAATGTGAAATCATTCCCAATACAGGAAGGCTATTGTTTTTTTCAATATCATCAATATTTTGAACGCGAACATTGAAAAGCTCTTTAATATATAAAAAGGTTAAAGGAACGGCCAATCCCACGATCAGCCCAACAAGCATGATAATAGAACGCTTAGGAGAGTACGGATATTTCTGCGCCTTTGGAGAGTCTATGATTCTTGAGTTTGATACATTAGCAGTCCTACTAATGGCCGTCTCTTCCCATTTTTCTTGAAGAAATATATATTGTTCCTGCTTAATCTGTTGCAGTCTTGCCAAATCGATATATCCTCGTTCGATACGGGGTACGCGGCGTATTTGGGCGGTTAGATCGGCAGAAAGTCTATCCTGATTCTCCTTTGCAAGCATAAGCTGATGACGAGCACTTCCCACATTGGCAATCATATCTTCGCGAAGGCTAGCGATCTGCCCTGTTATATTTTTAACTAGGGGATTCTCCTCAGTGTTAGCAAGTAGCAGGCGCTCGCGTTCTAGCGCCATTTCATTGTAACGCGTCACGATAGTTGAAAAAGTAGCATCTTGCGGAATGACAGCGGAGGGAACGACACGAATTTTCGTCGCATCTTGCAGGTAGCTCAATACCGCGTCGAGCGACTCCATTTGAGACTCTATCTGCGCAACACTCTTGGTATAGTCTGCTGAACTCTCTAACAATATGCGGCTTTGTTCTGAAATATCGGCAAGTTCTTCGGTTTGTTTGTATCCAGAGATCTTGTCTTCAACCCCAGCAAGCTCGTTCGTTACTTTCTCTAACCGCGCATTGATAAATGATAGCGTAGAATCTGCAACAACGTTTTTATCGTGTAAATTACGCTCAACGTATTTGTCAATAAGAATGCTCAGCAGTTCCTCTCCTCGATGAGGAACTGGAGTGTTTAACGTAAGGTCAATGGTGGATACGTTTTTGTTCGTAACTTCAACATTAAGCGCTGCGTTATATTCATCGACAACATCTCTCAGCGGCGCTATTGTGAAACCAAAAATCTGTTCTTGATTGATCTCCGGAATGGATTGCGTAATACGCAGCATCCCTATTTCGGGCAGGACAATTGAATCCCCTAGTTTCAATAACATGGTGGTATCATGACCTGACAATTGAACCCCTCCAGATTCGAGAAAATCCACTTTGAAACGTAACTTCTCTTTCACCGAATCTGGCGAAGATAGCAGTTCAACCTTGAAGGGTGCTTCATATACGGGCAAATCATGCACACTACCGATCAAAAAGTAATCTATATACGCTTGACCCGAGAGGACCATCTCGCGCATCAGGTCACTAGTTTTTAGCACTTCTACCTCATTGTCTACCGAAGACTTTGTCCCCATAAGTCCCGAAAGGTCCCCCAAGGCGGATTCAGCCAACATACCGCCTTTTTTGTCGTCTGATACGAGCAGTTTTCCATTAATCTTATACTGGGGAATAGAATATCGTAAGTAAGTAAAGGCAAGGAAGGTACATAAAACTACACTTAATGTTAACCAATACCAATGGACTAGGATATTGCTAAAAAAATTCAGTAAATCTTTATTGTCAACCTTCTTGTTCTTAAGTTCAAAATATTCTTCTTGATCTATTTTTTTACTCATAGTTATCGTACATTACTAAAAAACTCATAAAAAATTAGGTCCTATTACAGACGCGTTATTGCAACTATTAACAAGGAAAGTACAGAGCCGATGATAGCAAATGTCTGTGTTCGTGCAGCGTTGTTCGTTGCCGCTTTAGCTTTTCCAGGTTCGACATATAGAACATCATTTTGACGCAAATAAAAATAAGGCGATTGAAAAATTCGACTGTCGTTTAGATCTAGGCGTACGAGTTCCTTTTCACCATTATTGTCCCGAACCAAGAGTACGTTCTCTCGTCGTCCATATATTGTTAAATCGCCTGCTAATCCAAGCGCATCAAGCACAGAAACTTTTTCGTTAGGAACGGTGTAGGTCGCTGGTCTTGCCACCTCCCCTAAAACCGTAATTTTGTAATTAGCAAAGCGAACCTGCACGGTCGGATCTTTATAATACTGTCCGGCCAACGCTGTGATTCGCTCCCTTGCCTGGTAGGTGGTAAGTCCTTTCACTTGAACTTTTCCAATCAGCGCCATTTGAATAAAACCGTCTTTATCCACGAGAAGTCCGGAAATTACCTGGTTCCCCGTCATGGCTGCCGAACTGGCGCCCACAGCCTGCACAACCACAGATTGATTGGCAACGGCAGAAGTCGCCGGGTCGATCGTTTGAACGGTAACGCTTATAATGTCATCAGACTGAATAATAGGTTCCGAGTACACCGCTGATTCTTTAACTATTCTCGCAGAATCAATAGGCAAATCATTGAAATAAACGATTTTCTTTACTGAACAGCTCGCGCAAAAAAGTAAGATGAATAGTGATAGCCATGCTATTCGATTTGTGGTGGGTTTAGTGATCATTTTTTACTTGTTAAGTCCTTGTTCTTGTAGTAGTTGTAGATTGTAAAATATCGTATTACCTATGTTTTAAAGGCAAATAGATGCGTATTTTTAATATCACATTTTTTGAAATACTTGTTCAAGTTCTCTTTTTGCAGACCACGTTCTATGGCGCGAACATGACGTTCATGATGGACATCTGTCCCTACTAAATCAACTAGTCCATTGTCCAATAAGTACAGTGCAATCTTTCTTTCGCTAAGGCCATAATAACCGATCAATGACAGTAAATTCATCTGCAAAAGGCAACCCAGATCCTTAAAACGCTGAATGCGTTCAGGCATCTGATGATAAAACACGTAACGTTCAGGATGCGCCAAGATCGGCTTGTACCCTTGAACCTGTAAATCAAAGATGTTTTTTTCAATGTTTACACTTTCTTGTATGTACGACATCTCGATCAAAATATGCTTGTTCGGCAGGCAAGCAAATGTGCTGTTCGTATCGCCGATCATCCGATCAAAATTCCGATCCACCATATACTCTGCAGCGTACCCCGCCAAAAGATCACGAACGATCGTCGTTTGCATCGACGTGTATGCGGTGGCTATACGATCAGGTGTATTGGGATACAGCTCTTTAAAAACATGAGGCGTGAAATAGAACTCGGATAAACCTAAATCTGCCAACCGCGTCATTAAAGCAGTGCTTTGTTCGAGGTCTTTACAACCATCGTCCAATGCGGGTAGTATATGCGAGTGCATATCCACGTGCATCCAGGAAAGATCATTGTTTTGACGACGACGACTGAAAATACTCCACATGATCTTTCTGTTTTTTATATTTTTTATTCGATGTTTAGTTAATTAAGAAATATCCGGCCGGCGCGCCCGGCCGGAGTATTCCCCTACAATCACAAGTTTAACACTTGAGGTCTTTGATATCTTTTTAGCGGTCCGCCGCTTCTTTCGCACTTATGTATGGGTTGTTATCTGCTCGCTCTCGCCGTCCGTCTGGGTCTCTAGCTTCTTTAATACCACCGTTTGAACTCCCTCGGATACACCAGCTATTGAGAGTACAACCTGTTGTGAAACGTAGCCCGAGGCAACCACGCTTACCCGAAAATGAACCGGATCATCAGGTGTTGCTGACCGTTTTGGGTCTAGACAGAATACCACGAAACTCTTTGTTAATGTGAAGTCTTTATACCCTTCTTGATTATACAGATCCTTCGTATCTCCAGAGATTAAAGTCACCGCTGCACGGGAAACAGCATTTCCTTTATAATCGACCACCTGCAGAATTTTGTAATTTTTGAAAACCTCCGGCGTAATCTGCAAATCGAAGCTATTTAGCGGGTCCTCGCAAGATGCCAAACCTCCCAAAAGGAAAACGGAAACTATGTAAATCGATAATTTTATTCTACTCATTTTTTGAGTTTTCTTATATTATTAATTACAGAATCTGATAACTAATTCCTACTTCAAGCCGTGGCAAGTAACGGTAGTTTTTCAAATTGTCTTCTATTAAATCCCTGTTACTGACATTATCAACTAGAAAGCCTGTTGCCTGCATAGAAACCGTAGGCTCGGAAAGATAAAAGCAGCCTAAATCAACTTGAATGGAAAAATTCTTATCTATCACCACGTCGTTCCACCCGAAACCCACATAGGGGTTGACCGTTTCCTTCCAGTCAACATTCGTAATGATCGTCCCAAGATCCTGGGGAGCAACCACGAGGTCTCCGTAGCGATACGGGTCAGCTAAGCGCGTGTCAATCGTGCCGTCTAATCTAAAGAAGTAAGCCCCACCAAGCTGCACGTTGAAGCTGCGAAAAAATCCCGCTTTTGTTGCAAACGGTGTATAATCGAACATTAGTGACACATTGTTGGCTTTCGCATTCAAGTCGGATTCTGTATTCCTTCTGGAATAGATTCCTTTAATTGACGTCTTAAACGGCATAAACGAAGCACCAAGACGAGCGCCTATTTTTTTACCTAAGGACTTTGCGAGATGAAGACCGAAACCCGTAGTTCCGGCATGCACACCGATCGAAAAATAGGATGGATCTCCAACTGCATATACGCCAGGCAATATCGGATCCCTCGGGGTTTCTTTGGAAAATCCAATAAATGGAGCAGCAAACAAATAAAAGCAGAATAAGATAGTCGGGTGATAAATAAACCCACGTTTCAAGTTATTCTTTCGATTCATACTTGTGTTACCTTCCATTTATTTAAGACTTTTTGTTGCCCAATTTTAGATTCTAAAATGCATTTTTCTCGCCACGAATCATGTTCAATGCCGTCATGCATACGATTCTAAAGTCTAGCATCGCTGACCAGTTACTCATGTACTCAAGATCATGTTCAACACGTTTGGCCATTAATTCCGGAGCTTTAGTTTCTCCACGATATCCGTTTGCTTGTGCCCAGCCGGTGATACCTGGTTTCACAAAATGACGAACCATATAATGTTGAATTAGCTGACTATAGTGCTCCGTGTGAGAAAGCATATGTGGACGAGGCCCTACAACGCTCATCTGTCCTAAAAACACATTTATAAATTGTGGAAATTCATCCAAGTTCGTTTTGCGTAAAAACTTACCAATTGGTGTGATCCGATTATCATCCTTAGACGCCTGTTTTGCATCAGACTCTTTATTAACAACCATACTACGAAACTTATAACACCCGAACGTCGTGTTATTCCTTCCTGAACGAGGTTGTTTAAAGAAAATTGGTCCTGGGCTTTGGATCTTTATGATGATACCAATGATAGGTACTAACCAACTCAAAATGAATACCATTACTGCTATCGAAATAGCTAGATCAATCAGACGTTTCTTGACTCTATTCTCCATGGAAGACATTGGTTCTTCGTGAGACCGAAGTACCGGCAAGTCCATCGTCAAGGCCTGCCCCCGTGACCCATATTGTATACTTGCTCTCATTGCCGGAACAAAATTCAACTGTACACATTGATGATCAGCGGCCATGATAAGCTCCTGACTACAATCCGATATGTCGGGAGAGCTGACGATGAACACATCATGAATACCGGCCTTGGAGACTTCTTCGAAATAATGCGTAAATCGTTTAAGCTTTTCTTCCTTACTCGCTAAAGCATCCTTATCGCGATAATCAATAGTATTCACACTAAAAAATACATTCCCCTTCGACAAAGAACCGACTACCGGAGCGAGGTAATCATAGTGACCAATCAGAGCGACACGTTTATTCCAATTAAATCGCTTTGGCAGCACCGTATAAACATAGGTGAGGCAAAATCTAGATCCGGCACTATAGATTAATATTAATCCCGCAACAATCGCTAAATAATAGCCAATTCCAACAAACGGGTGACCGAAAAAAGTATAAGATGAAAATATCGCTAAAAAAATAATTACAGTCCGAAAGGTTTGTCTAAAAACATTTTCTAAAAATTCGATAGTACTATCAGTGTATAACCGGAGATATAATGCGCAGACTACCGCAATTAGATTGTATAATGTCCAAAGGGAAGAAAGATTGGTGGACATAATTTCTTGCGCATCTACTAGGCCATAAGTGGTGACCAAATGAAATCCAAGAAAAAAAACAATGTTTAAACAAACCACGTCCGTTAAAACAAGTAGCATCTTAACAAATGCCAACACACGATTTTGTACATACCTTTGCATAATGTTGTAATTTAAAATTGTTACCCATCGTTAATTAAACAAATTTTACTATAAAACAATAAAAATTCTTATAAATGCATTTAATAAACTATTAATTACACATAAGTATCCAGAGTCACTTCTTTCGTAAGACCGACCTTTAGATTAGAAAATTCTCCATAGTTACCTACTGCCAGAAGTAACTAAAAGTTAAACTCAGTTTAAATTAGCATGGCTTTCACCAGGCTCATTCATTTGAAATTTTCTTCTTTCTGTTTTTTAAAATAATTCTTTGTTTTTTTTACTTGTTTTTCATTAGTATAAAGTGAGTAATTCTGGTGTTTAGTTGATTACTTTATACTAAACATGGTCTTCGCCATGCTCTAATGTTTTCGTTGTGTTGTAGATCACAAATATAATCATATTATCAATAAATAAATGTATTTTTTATTTTTTTTATCTAAATAACGATAGATACTTGAGTTTTTATCAAAAAAAAGCATATAAAACCGTTAAATTAACCAACAAATAACATAAAACACATTAAATTAACACCGAAACAAGATGATACACACTAAAATTAACAATCAACTAACAGAAAATAAACAAAAAAAGTTTATAAAAAACAATATTACACATCAATAAAGCTGTATTACACCAACAACAAACAAGTAATTAAGAAAAAAAGAAGTGAAATATCGATAAACAATAAAAAAAAACTAAAATAGACGAAAAACACTATATGGAGATCCGTCCCCTAAAAGACATGCAGCTGCAATGGTTTTAATTAGACAAACCTGCCAAATTTCGGTAACAAGACGAGTTAAGTTAAACATTTCTCAATCACACAATTCGTTTTCCACTTTCTCGTTATCCCTGTTTGTTAACTATCTTTGTTAACTAGAACAAAGGGCAATGCTATGGAACAAGAAAAGTTTATACACCACAGTTCAACCTTACCTGCATCAGGTGTGGTCAATAAGGTAAATAGTCTAAATAATTTTTTACGTGATGCCCAGCATTCCGTAAAGATGCCTGTGCTATTTTTGGGACACGGCAGCCCTATGAATGCCATCGCAGAAAATGAATTCGTAGAAGGATTCAGAAATATTGGCCAGGAAATCGAAAAGCCGACCGCAATATTAGTAATCTCCGCACATTGGGAAACTCGCGGAACCTACGTGACGGCCATGTCACGACCTAAGACTATACATGATTTTGGCGGATTCCCACAAGAATTATTCGACGTTCAGTATCCAGCACCGGGAAGCCCGGAGCTTGCAACAGCAACGCAGCAAATTGTCTCTTTAACAGATATACATCTCGATGATAAATGGGGACTTGATCATGGAGCGTGGTCGGTGGTCCGTCATCTTTATCCAGACGCAGATGTTCCCGTAATCCAAATGAGCATTGACTACAGCCAGTCTCCAAGATATCACTATACACTTGCCAAAGAGCTAGCGAAGCTTCGCCACAAAGGTGTGTTGATTATCGGAAGCGGCAATATGGTACATAACCTTGGCATGGTATCCTGGCAACACCTGAATAGCACCTATGGGTTCGACTGGGCTCTGGAAGCTAATGAAAAGATGAAATCTTATATTACAAACAAAGATCATGAGCCACTGATTAATTTTAGAAGTCAAGGGCGGGTATTCGACCTAGCGATACCGACCCCAGAACACTATTTACCACTTATATATAGTTTAGCTCTACAAGATGATAAAGACGACATATTCGTGTTCAACGATAGCCCCGTCGCGGGTGCATTAACGATGACTTCCGTAAAAATCGGCTAAAAGTTCTCTCTGAATAAAAAAGAGGTCGACACCAAAAACGTCGACCCCTACTCTATTTTATAGAAATGCTATTGTTGTCTTACCAATAGAACGCATATAACGCAACCGTAATCAACACCACGAGCAATGCTCCTGCAATAAATCCGGTATGTGGTTTAAACATCTTAGTATCCACTTCAAGTCCTTGCGGAACAACGCCACGCATATTGTCTATTTTACTGATAATTAACATCCCGAGGATACAAATGATAAACACAAAACCCATACGATCTAAGAACGGTATCTCGTAAAAACCCGATGCCTGATTTAGTACCGAGAATCCTGTTGAGCTTAAGAAAGAAAGATCGACATATGCCGGCATAAACTTAAATATAACAGACAACAGGAAGCCTCCTATCGTAGCAAACAAAGCCGCATTCGATGTCGTCTTTTTCCAGAAAAAACCTAAAATAAACATCGCGAAAATTCCCGGAGAAACAAAACCTGTATATTCCTGAATATACTGAAAACCACCTTTTTTATCAATACCCAAGTGCGGTGCAATAAGCACTGCTAAAATCATCGATACGATAATAGTGATCTTCCCAACGTTCACCAGGTTACGTTCACTTGCATTCTTGTTAAAAACTTTCTGATACACGTCTAACGAAAAGATTGTAGCAATACTGTTTGCTTTTCCTGCAAGCGATGCGACCACCGCGGCCGTAAGTGCTGCAAAAGACAACCCTTTAAGACCTACAGGAAGTAGATTCAATAACACAGGATAAGCGCGGTCGGGATTAATATCGCCCCCCTGCAACATTTCTTGTTGAAACAAGCCATCTTTCCATAGTACGTAAGCTGCAATACCTGGCAACACCACAATAATCGGCATTAACAGCTTCAAGACAGCCGCAAACAACAGACCGTTACGAGCAGTTTTTAAATCCGCGCCCAGCGCACGTTGCGTGATATATTGGTTACATCCCCAATAATTAAGGTTCACAATCCACATCCCTCCGATCAACACGGTAAGACCTGGGAGATCAAGGTAATTTTCATTTTCTGGCTTAAGAATCATATGAAAATGTTCAGAAGCCTTGTTCACCATCGTGGTGTAACCGTTGATGACCCCGGAACCACCGTAATGTTGCGAAACTAAATCTAAGGCAAGATAGGTGGTCGCCAACCCTCCTAGAATCAAGAAAAACACTTGTATAACATCCGTATAGCCGATAACCTTCATACCACCAAGGGTAATAATAACTGCAAACACGGCAATTGCATACATACAGAATTCTAAACTAAACCCGGAAATACTGCTCACTGCGAGAGCTCCCAAATAAAGAATAGACGTCAAGTTTACAACTACATATAACATCAACCAAAACACAGCCATGATCATTGCTACTGTACCATTGTACCGTTTATGCAAAAATTGAGGCATCGTAAAGATCTTGTTTTTTAAATAGACGGGGATAAAGAATACAGCAACAATGATAAGCGTTATCGCCGCCATCCATTCATAGGTCGCAATTGCGAGCCCCATCTTAAAGCCAGACCCACTCATACCGATAAACTGCTCGGCGGAAATATTGGACGCAATTAAAGACGCACCGATAGCCCACCAGGTAAGCGAGCCTTCTGCTAAAAAGTAATCTTTGGAATCCCCACCGACGACTTTGGACCTTTTTCTGTTATAGACCCATATCCCGTAACCAGCGACGATCACGAAATAAACAAGAAACACAAGGTAATCTTGAGTTGATAAAATGCTATTCATATACGCGGTTTATTGTTATGACGGAAACGAAGGTAACAAAAGAATTAAAAAAATTATATAAACCGGTTAATTAAATTCTCTAAATACTCCTGTTTACCGCTAATCCTAGCGGGTTCCCCATTCTCAGCTGCGTAATTACGTAAATCCTCTAAGGTTAATATGCCCTTCTCGTAATCCGCACCGATACCGCTGTCAAAGCTAGCATAACGATCCCGACGGATTTGCTTATACTCGGACTTCTGAAGAATATTGTCTGCTGTAATGAGCGCTCGTGCAAAATTATCCATACCACCGATATGTGCATAGAATAAATCTAGGGGGTCGGTCGAATTTCTTCTAATCTTGGCGTCAAAATTCACACCACCTCCTTGCAGACCACCTCCCTCAAGAATAATCAATAATGACTCGGTAAGTTCGTTTAGATCCGTTGGAAACTGGTCGGTATCCCATCCATTTTGATTATCACCGCGGTTTGCATCGATGGATCCCAATAAACCTGCATCGACTGCGACTTGTAATTCATGTTGGAAAGTATGCCCCGCAAGAGTTGCATGATTAACCTCTAGATTTAATTTGAAATCGTTTAACAAATCATATTTCTGCAAGAATCCGATAACCGTTGCCGCATCGTAATCATATTGATGTTTGGTCGGCTCACAAGGTTTTGGCTCGATAAAAAAAGTTCCTTTGAAACCATTTTTACGTGCATAATCTTTTGCTGTATGTAAAAACCGAGCCAAGTGTTCCTGTTCCCGTTTCATATTAGTGTTCAGAAGCGACATGTAACCCTCGCGTCCTCCCCAAAAAACATAATTCTCGCCGCCTAAGGCAATTGTCGCATCTAACGCCGCTTTTACTTGTGCTCCGCCGTGTGCCAGAACATGAAAATCAGGGTTGGTAGAAGCGCCATTCATATAGCGATGGTGCGAAAACAAATTTGCTGTTCCCCATAACAATTTAATACCACTAGCTTGTTGCTTTTGCTTAGCATACTCCACGATCTCCGCTAAATGATCTTCGTTTTCTTTGACATCGTCCGTATAGTCTACCAGATCGACATCATGAAAACAATAATACGGAAATTGAATCTTTGTCATAAATTCGAAAGCTGCGTCCATTTTATCTTTCGCACGCCCGATAATCGTATCCTTTTTATCCCAAGGAAAGAAATGCGTAGGTCCGCCAAACGGATCTGAACCGTTGCCGTTAAATGAATGCCAATATGCGCAAGCAAACTTAAAATGTTCGGCCATCGTTTTACCTGCTACCACTCGCGAAGCATCATACCAGCGAAATGCCAATGGATTGTCTGACTCCAGTCCTTCATAGCTGACCTGTCCCACGTTTTTGAAATACTCTTGATCTCCTACTAAAATTTCCATACTATTTATTTTTTAATTTATTTTCTAATGACTCTTTCCACTGCCCATATAAATCATCATATAGGGTTGTATTTGATGGTTCGATCGTCGCATGCTGTTGCAAACCCGAGAAGGCTTCTTTCCGGTCCGCAAACGTCGAAGACCCTAAACCCGCCCCCAAGGCTGCCCCTACACTACCATCGTTATCGAAAAGCTGTACAGGAACGTTCGTCACTCCTGCGAAGGATTGTTGAAAGACGGGACTCAAGAAAAGATTTGCTTGCCCTGCTTTTATCACCTTTGGGTCAATACCGTTCTCCCGTAAAATGTCTAAGCCATATCGAAAGGAAAATGCGATACCCTCCTGTGCTGCCCGCCAAAGATGCGCTTCTCGATGACGCACAAAATCCAAATTTTCCATATGTGCTCCAACTGTGCGATTACAAAGCATTCGCTCAGCACCATTACCGAACGGCAATACTCTCACACCCTCAGAGCCAACTGGGATATCGGATGCGGCTTCATTAATACGCGAATAGTTCTGCCCTTGCGCCGTCATCCGCTTGATCCAGCTATTTTGTATCCCAGTTCCATTAATACACAATAGCACCCCCAGATTAGGTTTATCATTTTGGTGATTTATATGCGCAAAAGTATTAACTCTCGACTCCTTATCGTACACCAGCTCATCGGCCACGGCATATATCACACCTGATGTTCCTGCGGTTGCAGCTACCTCGCCTGCTTCAAAAACGTTTAATGAAAGTGCATTATTAGGTTGGTCACCTGCCTTGTAAGCCACAATCGTATTAGCGGACAAACCCAATTCCGAGGCGACTTCCGGTTTAATTGATCCATAATTAGAGAACACGGGATAAATATCCGGCACTAAAGATTTGTCGATCCCATAATAGGTCAACAGTTCTTCAGATAAGCAGTTTTTCTTAAAATCCCAAAACACGCCTTCAGAAAGTGAACTTATGTTACTGTTAATCTCACCTGTCAGACACATACTTAAATAATCTCCAGGCAGCATAAACTTATCAATCTTAACGTACACTTCGGGCTCGTTACGCTTCACCCATGCGAGCTTAGATGCCGTAAAATTACCTGGTGAGTTTAGATGCGATTTCAAAAATCCAGTCGGTGCTAACGCTTCAAAGGCTTCATTGCCGATATCTACAGCTCGACTGTCACACCATATTATCGCGTTGCGCAACACATTTTGGTCTTTATCAACAATAATAAGACCATGCATCTGATATGCAATCCCGATAGCTTGAATATCCTTTGGATTAAATAACCCCGTGCTATTTACTTTCTTTATAGCCTCTTTAGTGTAGCTCCACCAGCTTTGAGGATCCTGCTCCGCCCATCCGGTACGATCAGATAAAATCGCAGCCTCCGATTCCGGATAATGTGCCGAAGTAATTCTTTTACCTGTGTTCCCGTCGACCACCGATACTTTTATAGAGGATGTCCCCAAGTCTATTCCTAATAATAACATAGTTTAAATAAGATAATGTTAATGCAACCGCTTGCATAAAATTATTTATAATGTTTTATATTTACAACATTATTTTCTTAAAATCGAAAATCATTGGCAAAGAGAGCAACTATATACGACATCGCAAAAGAACTTAACATCACCGTTTCTACCGTTTCTAGAGCGTTAAACAACATATCTACGATCAGCGAGTCGACAAAAAATGCTGTATTGGAGACAGCAAAAAAATTAAATTACAGACCGAACAAAGTCGCTTCATCGTTAACTTCTGGAAAAACATACATTATAGGTGTGCTCGTTCCTAGTGCACAGATTCACTATTTCGCAAGTGTGATACATACTTTAGAGAAATACCTGAAGTCATTTGGATATAGCATCTTGCTTTACCAAACGAACGAATCACTCGAGTCGGAACAGAACGGAATTTCTACATTTCTGGAAGCGCAGGTTGACGGCATCATTGCATCCATGTCATTAGAGACAGAGGATCTTTCTCATTTTAAAAAAGTGATGGACGAAGGTAAACCACTTATAATCTTTGACCGTACCCACGATGGTTTGCGATGTCCAATGGTGAAGATCGACGATCAAAAGGCCGGTTACCAAGCAACAAAACACCTAATCGACCAAGGCTATAAAAAAATAGCATATATCACAACGGTCCATCAGATCAAGATCTTTCGGGAACGATTTGAAGGCTATAAGCTAGCGCTTGAGGAGGCCGGTCTTCCATTTGTTGATGAGTACGCCATATTCGGAGAACTAAATGTCGAGGGCGGATACCAAGGGACAAAAAAGTTGCTTTCTTTAAAAAAGACTCCTGATGCAATAATCGGAGGTGACGATTATGTCGCTCTGGGGATTATTAAAGCTCTTCATGAAAACGACATTACGCCGCCCAAAGTTGGGGTTATCGGTTTTGCAAATCAGAACTTCTCAGAACATATCATACCAAGCCTTTCGACTATAGACCAACAGGCTCCCATGATTGGAAAAGAATGCGCTAAAATGTTTTTAAAAATTATAGAACGGAGCCCTTCCTCAGACAAAGAAATTGAGCCTGTGGTCGTCGACTCCATTTTGCTCTCCAGAGAATCGACCAATAAACTTAAGTAATATCACGTCCAAAACAGTGTCGGGTGTACAAGAAATAACCCTGGTATACTAAGAAATTTATAGCTGGTCGATGATTCTGTCCGCAAACTCACTCGTCTTCAGAAGGGTTGCTCCTTCCATGAGATTGTAGAAATCGATGGTCACGGTTTTATTTTTGATCGCACCTGAAAGCGCTTCTACAATAGCGTCTGCTGCTTCCTGCCAGCCCATATATTCTAACATCATAACTCCACTTAAGATAACAGAGGATGGATTCATTGTATCTGTATTCGCAAACCGCGGCGCTGTACCATGTGTTGCTTCAAATACCGCATACCCAGTTTTGTAG
>NZ_JABMCQ010000074.1 GCF_013179575.1 Sphingobacterium shayense
TCCAGGTTCTCAAACACTATCTTGTTTTCGAGCACGGACTTTGATGCAGAAATAGCTTTTAGAATTTCAGCGAAATAAACGACAAAGCAAGCATAGAATTTCTTAACAATCGCCTGTATCTCGCCGTATCTTTTTTCCGGAAATGAACGGGCAATATTTTGAATGACCACTGCTTTTCTGTATCCAATATAGTAAGCAAAGAAGAAAATAATAGAAGCCAGCGAATAAACCACTACCATAGGAAGCAGGCTTAGTCCGTAAGCGACGCCATATAGCGCTTTGTAAGCAACTGTCTGAAACAGTCTTTTCGTACCCATAATTAAAACTTCATTTTTACGCCGATTGACGCGTATGGAGAAACAGAGAAATAATAATCATTATCCCCGGCAAATACGCCTTTCAAAGTTCGATCGCTGTACGAAGCTGGGCGATATAGATTTATTCCGGCCATACCGGTTACTGAAATCCCTTTCTCTCCGAGCTTCAATTCAGGCCGAAAGCCGGTAACAATATATTGATGAGAGAAAATTACATCTTTTCCATCTTTCTGCAGTAAAGCAACCTGTCCATTCATTTCAAGGGCATAAGATAGTTTGAATCTGTCATTAAAATCATAACCTGCCGAGACTTCCAAACCTTCGATCAATTCAACATTCACGTCAAATTTTCCGTGAGATTTCCATTTAAGATAAACGGCGGGAAACACCATAGGATAACCTAAAGAACTGTTTATTGCTACCCCACCACCAATATCTAAATTGGGATTCAGATGACGGATAAAAACAACACCACCGCTCGCTAATACATTTTTAAAACTAATTTTAGAAAAATCAGTAGATGGGGTAAATATTCCCACGCCGAGACTCGCCCGGATCGACCATCTGTCATTCAACGGACGTAGATGATATGCTCCCACTTGTAAATTCATTATCTCGGAAACCATGTCGTCGGAAAAATTTTGGTTTTTTAAGGAGACGTATGCCCCCCCAACGCCGACACCCCAGATTATGGGACGGTTATTCTCATTGATTCTCGTATATAACGGTATGTTAACCGCGCCTTGATAAACTAAAGCTGAGCCTTTGCCATCGCCGATTTTCTCTCTTGGTTTCTCGCCAGGCGGCAAATAGTAATATCCCGAATTCCCAATATATTCTGTCTTGAATGACACTTGTTGTGCCTGTCCATCTATGTATAACAACATAAGTAATGTTGCTAGGGCTAGTGTTGTTAATTTCATGTTGTATTTAAATTTATTTTTTCTGTCCACCTTATCTCTGGCAAAAAAACGTTGATTGAAGAAGAACAGAAAGCGCTAAACTGTAAACTTCAGAATCTAACGGCTAGACTTTAGAATTTAGTGGATGAATATTTTGAAGGAATAAGAGAAGGGAATTGAAAATAAACCATCGCGTCGGAAATTTGGGCCTGGATCTTTTGGGCAGCCAAAAATTCCATACGCGATTTAATGGTTTTAAAATTTGTAGCCAATTCCGATAGATGCGCCGTGGCTTTTCATTGATCCGCCTTTTCCCTTATGTAGATCTGCAAGACCGAATCGATAACTGGCATTTATCTGCCAATTCTCTTTGAAATCGTACCCGATAATACCTCCTAAACCGTAATCGAATCGATTCATTGCGCTTCCGGTTCGGTCGTTCTTTTTGAACAGGTTAATACCATTAGCCTTCGCGCTAATTCCGTAACCGACATAGGGACCAGCGCCAAGGAATGCGTTTCCTGTTCCCAATTTCCCCTGCACAATTCCGTAAACGGGTACTTCAACGCCGAAAGATTTCAATTTATCGGTAGATCGTTCGGTTTTAGACTCCAATTTCGATATATTGTAATAGACATCGAGCCCTGTTTGTAAAGCGAAATTTGGGCTTAGATCATATTTAACAAAAGCGCCCGCCGAGCCACCGATATTCATTTTACTTTTGAACCGCTTCATTTCGCCGCCCAAACGATAATTAGATAAACCAGCGCCGGCTTTCAAACCAAATGATACCGGTGTGTCCTGCGCTGACACTTTAGAAGAAAGAATTAATGCACTGATTGCAAAAACAAATGTTACTACGTTCTTTTTCATTGTTTAAATTTTAATTTATATTAATTTCTAAACAAAAGAACGGAGCGAGGACCGCTTATGAAATCTGTATCTGACCGGCTTTAGAATTTATGGAATGAAGTATAGCTGGGGCGTTATGAATTTTCCGATTCTGGCTATTCCACGATCCCATCCATCCACTTCAAAAACTCCGGAACGCGCACGCGGCTTACTAAAACGTCGTGGGGACATTGCGGTAGAAAGGAAAGTTTCAGGCGACTATTGAAGTATCTGGTCACATTTTCGATCGCTTTTACATTTCCTATACAATTACGGGATACACGAAAAAAAAGTCGTCTATCGAGCTGTTGCTCTAACTGATCTAATGTATAATTGATGATGTATCGTCTATCGTTGAATGTATGGAGGAACACCACACCATCTTCGCTATAAAAATGCCCAATATCAGCCGTCTCTACATAATGAAAGTTTTCTCCTTTGGATATTAGGAAACGATTTTTGGTTTTGAATGACAGTAGCCGTTGATAGCTCATCGGCACCCCCTGCAATGGAGGGTTATGAAAAATGGTCTCAAATTTAGTCAACGCTGCCTCTAATTCGTTTTCATCGAAGGGTTTTAATAAGTAATCGATGCTATTCAATTTAAACGCTTTGATCGCATGCTCGTCATAAGCGGTCGTAAATATCACAGGTGTGGTCACCTCTACGTGATTAAATATCTCAAAGCAGTTCCCGTCCGCCAAACGAATATCCATAAGAATTAGATCAACCGAAGATTCTTTTAGAAACCCGATGGTGTCTATAACGGTTTTAGTTTGCTTTTCCAATACATAATCCGGGCGTAGCTTTGTCATCATACGCTTAAGTTCTTCATAAGCAAACCGCTCATCCTCTACTATTAGGTATTTCATGATTGAATATATGGGATTTTCACAACAAACATCTGCTCGGTATGCTCCACGATAACCGTTTTTTCATACAGTTTATATTGATCGGCGATATACTTTAGTCCTATCCCGCCTTTATTGACGTCGCTTGACGGTTGGATATTGTTTTCAACGGTGATATAGTCAATATCGATCGTAATTTTTATATCAAGCAATGAGTCTTCGGTTGCGATATTATGCTTAAACGCATTCTCGATAAGCAACTGCAGGGTTAAGGGGATAATATCCTTGCGAGCGCAGTCTGCCATTTTGTATATTTTGAAAGTAAAAGAATCCTCAAACCTCATCCTCATCAGGAAAAGGTAAGAGTCCAAAGCATCTAGTTCCTCGCCCACGGAAACCACCGGTTGCCGATTGAGGGAAAGCACATATCTATAGGTTTTTGAGAGGGCCTTTGTAAACTTGTTTGCGTTCTCTGGATTAATATAGATCAAAGAAGAGAGCACGTTTAACGAATTAAACAGGAAATGGGGATTTATCTGCGCTTTCAATGTTTCGTGTTGAAACAACAGCACTTTGCGTTTCGCTTTTTCGGAATCGGCTATAGCTTTCTGTTCAGACTGAAAATAATGAATTAGCTCAAAGACCAATAGAATCGGGATATTCGTAGACATCCCAAATGCAAATTTAACCAGAAAGGAAGGCATCCCTTCCTTTGAGATCAAAAATATGTCATAGATCAAATAGTTAAAAGCCCATAGTAGTATTAAACTTACAAGCGTTATACCTATAATGTCCGCCACAACGCGGTACAACACATTTTTGGAATATGGCAGGTATTTGTTTAAAAATATTAGTAAGCCATAATCTGCCACACACATGGTGAAAATAACAATATAATGGGCTGATAACTGAACGTGAAAATTATTCCATAGATCTTCCTTCATTAAAATAATGCTGAAGAGCATCTGACACAACGCATATATCAACGAGGAAAAAAAAAAGATCAGCGGTCTTTTAATGTCTATGTTCTTTATTCGAGCCATTATTCAAAAGTAAAGTTTCCTAATAAGATTTATCAAAAATCTTGGTTTTTTCCGATGAACTTCATTTTTTAATGGATGAATTTAACGGATTGTAATCTTTTCTGGTATTTCCTGCCCTAGCGAAATCTCGATTTCTGTAAACTATAACCCCACAATCCACATTCAGATCGCAGAGGTTACTCGGTTATCAAATCGATTACCTCTTCGGGATCAGCTCCGTTATTAATCCATATATCTTCAATAGTTACTGCTTTTTCAATCGATAGTCCATTTTCATTTAATTTCCCAACGGCCCTCTCGTAGTTGATACCCAATGCGTTGAACGCATCATTAATAGGTGCTTTCACGATCCGTCCAATAATAATTGTGTCCACAGGAGGGGACATTCTTTCCCAAACGACCAGTGCAATAGATAGGGTTATTACAGCGCACAGAGCTGGTATAAACACTCCTTTCTTGAAATGTATTTTTAATGCTTTCCAATTAAGTAAAACATGGAATACAGCACACACAATAAAAAACAGACCTAAGAGTTCATGAACCACTTCGGTATAGCCGTCAAGGATATGGAACAACATCAATAAGCCTGATAGCCCCACGACCAGAAAAACCAATGAAATAAAAGGCGTGACATAGTTTCTATTCAGTTTCATACTTTTGAGGTTTAACTAAATTTTGAATATCTGTTTTCCATATCTGCCAGCCATTTTTCCCTTTTCTTTTGACTGACTGCCTTCACCATGTTATAGCTAACCCATTTAAGGTTTTTATAGCCCATGGTTTTAAAAACACTTTTTATCATCGCTTTCTTGATTAAGTTCCCGATGAGCAATGAATACATAATTTTAGGTTTATTCATCGTAGTGATAACCGTTACGCCTTTAAGGTTCTTCAGCAGCGGCAATAATCCAAAACCACGGGGATGGTGTTCGTACACGACGCCGGGACCGAGTACCCTATCAATAAAACCCTTAGTCATTGCAGGCATTAAATCCCACCAAATCGGGAAGATAAACATCAGATGATCCGCCTTTACCAGACGTTTATTGTAATCTATTACTTGGGGATCAATCGGTTTGTGTTCTACAAAAGCTTTTAGATCGGCCTTTGACATAACCGGATTAAAGCCGTCATTGTCCAGATGCATCAGATCGACTTGGTGACTTGCTTTTTCTAGTCCTTTGGTTACAGCATTTAAAATTGCGTTTCCAAAGCTCCCTTCGTAGGGATGATTAAATACTATCGCTACCTTCATTTTTTGTGTTGTTGATTTCATTCCACAAAATTGAGAAACCAATCAACCCCGAGGCGATAACAATTGTAAAGAAATGAATTTGTTTATCGTCTATTTCGAATTCGGCTTAAAGACACCGAGGTTATACCAAGATAGGAAGCAATATAATGCTGTGGAACCCGCTGAATAATATGTGGATATTCTTCTAGCAGCTCCTGATAACGTTTTTGAGGACTATTTTTAAGATAGGAATAAAAAAGTTTTTGACCATGTAACAGTCGCCGGAACAAATGTTCCTCTAGCTCTTTCTTTATTTCCGGCAAATTTTCAAGCGAATTTTGAAAGTCGTGTTGTGAAATCGTTCGTAAAATACTGGGTTCTAAACTCTCAATGCTGTATAGGCTTGGTTGATTGGTCTTAAAACTCTCGATGGAGGCCACGCGGTCGTTTTCAAAAAAGAATTGGGTGGTAATTTCTTTGCCATCGTTGTTAATCCAGGTGCGTAAGCATCCTTTCTCAATAAAGAACATGGTTCGTGAAATTTCTCCTTCCTTTAATAGGGTTGTTTTGGCGGCAACCTCTCTTCGTTTAAAAAGATGATCGAATTTGTTCCAGTCAATAGCCATCAATCGCGTTGTTTAATTAATCCAAATTTAATTTAAATATAAGAAGATCATAAAAAGACTCCAATTGGGTGTTAAACAATAAGGTTGATTATTTCGGATACCCCATAACTGGATCACGATGATCTCAAGCCCTACCTATTTAAGATATGGTCCTAAACTAGTAGAACGATGTCAGCTATAACATTGTCCAGTTCAAAAAACATCTTGGATTCGTTAAATAAATCCCATACTGACCTGATTTTCAGGATCGCTAACGTCCGGTAATATCATTTTTAGCTCTCAATTAGAGGCATTCAGTTCCTGAATAGTTTTCCCGTTTTTATCTATAATTTTAAACAATGGATTTCCAATACTATCTACCGATATTATAATTCTCGGTTTCTCATCTGGCCCATTTATAACTAGGCTTGAATTGCCATTGTCTGTCATAAGGTTAATTCTGTTAACGTTACTCCCCACCTTCCCTGAGGTATCTTTATCGTTGATAATCAGCCCTGAGCGGTAACTCTCTTGTAGGTTGCTTTGTTGCGTTATTAACCCGATGGCATCGGCGTTATTATAATCCAGCGCGAGCGCGTAAGTACTTGTTTCAGGGTTCTTAGAGAGCGCGATGCCGCCACATTCGTCTCCCTTTTCGTTATAAAAGACAATGCCTGCCGGACTCAACGCTCGCTTATATTTTTTCCCCATAATAATTGGTGGCTCCATCTTCTCTTGGTTTGATAGAATTATTCTTTTAACCCCACTTTCATCCACTATATTTATCCGCTTTACCGTTATCTCTTCAAAGTTTTCATTCATCGTCTTAAAGGAATAAGATAGCCAAAGAAATGCCACTGTCAATACCCCTGCATAAAACGCCAAGGCAATCTGAGAAATTTTTTTCATGTGTATTTAGGTTTTAATTAAGTCTTATCGAGTAAGTACACTATTAGGATTTGATTCTAATAATTTACCTGTTAGTTGTTTCACAATCCCCGTTTTCTTACTAAAAAGGTTTACTTTGACCATACGGCGAGTTCATAACCGTCTAAATCCGTAAACTGGAACCGCCTGCCACCTGGAAAATCGAAAACGTCTTTAACGATTACGCCTCCTGCTTCTATTATTTTGCTTTTCGTTGCTTCAATATCATCCGAATAAAGAACAACTAAGATAGTTCCTCTAGATGGCGCGCCGTAAGTAAATCCGCCGTCCACATAGTCACCCGAAAATGCGGTATACTCAGTTCCGTAATCGGTAAACTTCCAATCAAAACATTTGGTATAAAAATTCCTGGCTTGAACGATATCGTTGGAAAGAAATTCGATATACTGTATCTGCTCGTGTTTCAAGTTGTACGCGTTATTTTCAGTCATAATTTTTTTATTTATAATTACAAATATAGCTGATTACAGTCGGATGATTCCAAATTCGATACTCAAATTTACCAAAATCAGAGGTGACATTATCACAGCTATACCAAAAAACAACCAAGACAGATATATTGTTTTTTAGCATTTCGAAAGTGATATTCATATATATAACATTAACTTAAATACATTATAATATATCACTAATAATCAATTATATATATAAACTTACATCAACTTAATGTTGAGACGATAACTGCTCTATCTGTTGGATAAATTTGTCGGAAGCGTAATTTGCGAACCCAGTATCGTGAAAAATTATTTTTCCATTTTTATTCAGTACTACCGTAGTAGGCAATGTCCCCTTGTATATTTCCTGGGGGACATCTCCGGCCGTTAAGAATGTGGGTACTGTATATTTTTCCTTTTGCAGAAAAGACCTTGCTGCGGCAGGGTCACTATCTTGGTTGATCGTCAAAAAGAACACGTCAGGGTTATCTTTGAACTTCGTGTAAAGAGTCTCTATAGATGGAAACTCTGCCCTGCAAGGTGGGCACCATGATGCCCAAAAGTTGATAAACACCACTTTCCCCCTTAGCGATGAAGTGTTTCGGACGACCCCATTTTGATCCGCGAAATCAAAATCTGTGTTAACTGGGCTTACCTCACCTCCACGCTCTTTTTCTATACTTGCATTAAAAAGCCCCGTTACCATCAATTGCCGCAGCACAAATGATTTTGCATCAGGGACAAACAACATAACCATTATAACAATTATCATCACTATGGTAAAGCCATTTTTTTTTATACTTTTCCAAAATGACAGCAACGGCTCTTCTTTGTTTGGAATATCTTTATTATCCAACATAATAATTTTTAAATATGCTATTTACTATCAATAAGTTCATTCAATGCTTTAACTATATCAGGATTTGTATAATCCCTACCTCCCTCCATTCTGGCGGCGATTTGTCCGCTCTTGTCGAGTATGACCGTAGTGGGGATTGCGCTCCCGAGAAAGTCTGATGGTATCTCACTTGCGGGAATATAAACAGGTAGGTCGTAGCTATTTTCTTTCATAAAGGCTGATGATTTTTCCATCTCGCTATCCACATCGATCATGAGAAAAACAATATCCTGATTTCCTTTAAAGGACTTTTTCAGTTCGTTAATAGAAGGCATTTCCTGGATACATGGAGGACACCAAGTCGCCCAAAAATTGATGAAAACAACTTTGCCTTTTAGTGAACCCAATGCGACGGTCTTCCCGTCTTCGCCTTTAAAAGAAACTGGTGACGCTGCTACCGGTGTTTCGACCGTATCTGGCTCTTCGGCAATAGCATCCGTGTTCTCAACTTTATTTTCTTTGCCCTTATCGATATTTCCACATGCCGCAAGTGAGATCGCGGTGATGAAGAAAAGACCGAAACGAACTGCCATTTTTTTAAATTGCATTTTCATACTGAATGATTTTAAACTGATTTCTATTTAATATTTATTTATTTCTGTATTTGTCTATTGCCGATGTAATAAAACTATAATAGCTTTTCGGATCATAGTTTGCACCGATCGGTTCTACAAGTATTTCTTCACTCGAAGGGTCTAAAAGTACGTAATAAGGCTGCGAATTGGAATTATACCTACTCGCCTGAAAATCGCTCCACTTATTGCCTATCGTGCGGATAGTATTACCACTAAATGAAGATACAAATTGTTCTTCTTGCGGTAAAGCCGTCTTATCGTCTACATATAGCTGTATAATAACAAGTTCCTCATTCAACAATCTATATACATCCTTATCAGGCCATACCGAGGCTTCCATCTTCCGGCAGTTAACGCAGGCGTGACCAGTGAAATCAAGCATCACAGGCTTATCAACTGTTTTGGCGTATGCCATACCCTCCTCATAGTCAAAAAAGACGTTAAGGTTTAACGGACCGTGGAATATATCTGCATACTTACGTTCTTTGCCTTTAATTGCAGTACCCGACTGTGATCCCCCAAAAGATGATGTGTACAGGTCGAAATCCTGGGTACTCTGAGGTGGCAAAAATGCCGAAATAGATTTTAAGGGCGCTCCCCACAATCCCGGAACCATATAAAGCGTAAACGACAGTACAATCATGGAGAGCACCATCCTGGGCAAACCTAACTTATCCACGGCACTATCATTGGGAAAACGTAATTTCCCCAATAAGTAGAAACCAAGATATCCAAAGATAACAATCCAAAGTACCAAAAAAACCTCTCTGTCAAACCAATTCCAATGATACGCAAGATCAACGTTACTTAAAAATTTTAAAGCAAGAGCAAGCTCCAAAAAACCAAGGGTAATTTTTACGCTGTTTAGCCAGCCGCCCGACGATGGGAGGCTTTTCAGTAGGCTGGGGAACATTGCAAAAAGCGTAAACGGTATGGCCAGAGCCAATGCAAAGCCGAGCATCCCAATGGTCGGGCCTAAGAGCTCACCCATTGTGGCTGCCTGTACGAGCAATGTTCCGATAATTGGACCAGTACAAGAAAACGATACTACCGCTAAAGTTGCCGCCATAAAGAAAAGGCCCAACATGCCGCCGCTGTCTGCCTTGCGATCCAGTTTGTTTGCTACTGATGAGGGTAATGTTAATTCAAAAGCTCCGAAAAACGAGAATGCAAAAACAACCAAAAGGAGAAAAAAAGCAAAATTGAATATGCCGTTTGTCGACAGGCTATTCAGTGCGTCTGCACCGAACATAATCGTTATTACTATGCCCAGCAGAACATATATAAATATAATAAACAATCCGTACAACATCGCGTGTATCACTGCTTTGCTTCTTGAATGCCCATTTTTAGTGAAGAAACTTACAGTTAGTGGTAACATTGGAAAGATGCAGGGCATAATAAGTGCGGCAAGACCGCCAATAAATCCCGCTATAAAAATTGTCCACAGAGAAACGTTATCGGTCAAGGGATCACCCTCTTTCGGTTTGATCATATTTCCCTCTGAGTCAGATAGTAAATCATCTATATCTCTCGCATTACTATCGATAATAGTAGACTGTTTTTCAGCCACCTCTGTGAATTCGAGCTCATCAAAGGATATGAGGCTGTCCTGCGCACTGGCAGGAGCAGTCGCAAGACCACTGATGAATAGTAAGAAAAAAAATTTTATAATGAGCTTCATATTGAGAATTTCTAATTAACAGGAATACTAAATTTAACCTCTTCCGGCGGCAGGCATTGCAGATCGTTACAAACCATAAAAGTAACCATACCTTTAACCGCTGTTGAGCCAGCTAGGAGATCCACCCGCTGCTGGAATACCACCGATTTTTGATGGTACCCGATTTTCATTCTAAATGTCGGATCGTATTTAATTTCGGGATTAGGTGCTATGGTTTTCCCCTTCAATTGGAATTCGTTCGATGGATCGAACGAAAATACCGTAGGCTCTGGCCCACCTTCTGGGACGGTTTGCGAATAGATATGCCAACCCTTCTCTATCGTTGCCTTTATAAATAATACAGCTTCCGTATCGTTAATCTTCTTTGAGGCGTACGACCATTTTACAGGTGTTAATATTTGCCCAAATGAAGTAGCGCTTATTAAAAAAGCAACTACAAGTGATATTATTGTTTTCATTAAATCGAGTTTAGTATTTATTATTCTTCGTTCAGCAGTGCGTCGATCAAGTCTATTACTTCCTGTGAGGAGTAATCCGCTCCACCAATCTGTCTACCAACCACATTGTTATGCTTGTCGACTATAATTGTAGTTGGAATAGATCCCGTAAACAACTCTGCAGGAATTTCACTATCAAGAATATGCACAGGTAAATCAAATTTCTTCCTTTTCATAAAAGCTTTTGCCTTTTCAATCTTTCCGTCCATATCAACCATAAGAAAAACAAGATCCTGGTTATCTTTAAAGGTTTCTCGCAGTTTATTGATGGACGGCATTTCATGGATACACGGAGGGCACCAAGTTGCCCAAAGATTAATAAAAACAACTTTTCCTTTTAAAGAGTTTAAGGAAATGGTCTTGCCGTTTTGGTCTTTAAACCGTAGATCCGGCGCCGGTTGATCTATGAAAGTTACGCGCTTTTTATTATAAATATTTCGCCCGGATAACTCCTTTTCATTCATCGCATCTATGCTCGATGATACGTCGGGGAGTCCTGTAATTATTAGCAGCAGAGCTAGTACTATTTTTTTTATATGTATGTTCATGATACGGGTTATTTAATTTTACCTTCTTTAATTTCTTCCGATGGTTTATTAACGATGTGGTCCCCGGGAGATAAATCACCAAAAACCTCTGTAAGAGTATCCATACGAATGCCCTCTTTTATCGCGACGCGTCTTATTTCATCTTCGTTTAGCGTCATCACATATGCACCGGACTGCGTATTTAATATACTTTTGCTAAGCACCCAGTTTGAGGGATTTTTACGTTTTAATTTCAATTTGACCTGTGCATAATCCCCCCCTTGCAATTCTCCTGCGGGATTAAGTACGTCAAATTCCAGTGTAAGGGAGCGGTTTTGCGGATCGAGCAGACCCGAGGTGCGGGAAAGCTTGGCATCGAAAGCTTTCCCAGGCTGCGAACTGATCGTAAATTCAGCAGCCATCCCTTGGTGTACGGACGAGGCGTGCTTTTCGGGCAGCGACAAGGTCAAACGGAGCTTATCGCCTTGGGCCATGAAAAATAATGGTGGATTAGAACTCGAACCCGCCAGAGCTCCAATAGACACATTCCTTTGCGTAATCACACCATCGAAAGGCGCTGTAATGCGCAAGTATTGCTGTAGTTGTGACGAATGTGCGGTTCCAGCTTTGGAGGCATCATAGGCGGCTTTAGCACTTTCCATCCCACTTTTAGCTCTGTCTAGCTCAATATCAGCGACTGCTCCGACGGTTCCGGATGCTTCAACTAGCCGGTCATAGGCTTGTTTTGCATACAGGTAATCGCTATAAACTTTCTGTTCTGTAGATCGATCCGAAAGATATTGCTGCTGCATCTCGGGAGCTTCAAGTACCGCTAATAACTGTCCTTTACGAACCCTTTCGCCGCGTTCAACGTACAATTGCTTTACAAACCCTGTCACCTTCGCATAAACAGCTACCTGCTCGTAGGGTTTTAGTTCTGCTGGCAGAGATATTTCATACTCGGGATTTATAAACCGTACCAAGCCTGTAGTATAATTAGTGGCCGGAAGCTCCGAACTTTTCTTCTGCGCGTGTCGCTGTTCTTTTTGAGTACAGGCAGAAAGAGCTAAAACTAGAACTGTTGCCAATGTCAATATGATTGTTGATTTTATATTTATTGAGACGCTGTGATACATTATATTCTTATTTTAATGTTTATTATATCGTTTGTTTTTTACCTTGTTCTGCATGATACATACTATACTCATCATCAGGATCTAAGGACGGACTGACGATAGAAGTTCTTGACATCATGGAAGAAAAAAAATGTGGAACTAATAGTAAAATGGTCACCGTTGAAGCAATAAGCCCGCCGATCACCGCTCGGCCTAGGGGTGCTACTTGCTCTGCGCCATCACCCAAACCCATCGCCATAGGAAGCATTCCAGCAAGCATAGCTGCGGCCGTCATCAGTACAGGCCTTAATCGGGAAGAGGCGGCAAGTCTAGCAGCATTAACGGGTTTAAGTGCCATCTGTTTACGGTAATATTCCGCCTGATTGACTAATAATACCGCGTTAGACACCGACACGCCGAGCGACATAATTATCCCCATATAGGACTGCAGGTTGAGCGTGCTTCCTGTAAGAAAAAGTATAACAAGGCTACCTGCGATAACAGCAGGCAAGACAGAAAGAATAACGAGCGGCACTTTAAACGACTGGTAGTAGGCCGAGAGCATCAAGAATATAGCGATTACAGCAACACCCAATCCTGCTAACAGGCTGCCCAGGGTATCGTCTAATAACTGTAAGGTTCCCTCTGTCCAAATAGTGGTCCCGCGAGGTGGTTCACCCGCATCTGTGATAGCCTGCTTCACGTCTCTGGAGGCTGTACCCAAATCTTTGCCATACACATTGGCAACCAGGGTAACATAACGGTTGGGCCCCTTCCTATTTACTTGGGCGGGCGCCATGACCCTGCGTATAGTTGCCACATCTTCCAGTACAGGACGAAGGCTTCCCCTTCTCAGGGGCAGCGAACGCAGTCTTTGCTCTGACATGAGACCCTCGGGTATCTGTACCTGTGTCTGAAATACGAGTCCCGACTTCGGGTCAACCCAGAGGTTTTTATCCGTAAAACGAGTGGATGAGGTTGCTGTCACAAGGCTGCGCGTAACGTCCTGCATGGTCAATCCAAACTGGCCGGCTAGCTCACGGTTCACCTCGATTTCCATATTGGGATAGTCCATCGCCTCTGCGATGCGGACATCACGCAGGTAGGAAATTTGTTTAAGGTTAGCTTCAATTTTTGAAGCGTGGGCAAATGCGCTTTTTACCTGAGCTGCTCCTACCTTGATTTCAATAGGTGTCATGGCACCCTGTCCCATAATTTTCTCTGTCAGTTCCATCGGCTCAAAATTAAAGGAGACTTCTGGGTGCTTCTCGATGATTTTGTTACGTACCGTTTCTTTGAACTCTTCCATTGACCCCGCATATACTTGCTGGTTGACGGATATTTGCAAGATAGCTTCGTGAGAAGCACTACTGAAAAGGAATATAGGGTTGATAGGCGACCCTGCGGGGTGCATCCCTACAAATGCGGAGGTAATATTCAATCCCCCCTCAGGCAACTGGCCTTTAATATCCGCCGTAATACCTTTAACAATTCGCTCGGTTTTTTCAATTCTGCTTCCCTGAGGCGCCTGTATTCGTATTTGAAAATCGCCGTTATTGGAGATAGGCATTACATCCGTACCTACAGCGCTCAACAATACGCCACCTATTGCACACGCAACCAGCACATACGCTATAAATAGCGGTATCGCTTTGGTAGACCATTTACGCATTCTGTATGAATAATGTACCCGGAATTTCTCAAAGAAGGCCCGCTTTCTCGGTGTGTCCGCACGTGTGTTATGCTTATTCTTCATCATCCAGTTTGCCAGTATCGGAACGAAGGTCTGTGATGCTAAAAAGGAAGCAATCATTGCAAATGCAACCGCCATTGACAAGGGCATAAACATATCTTTTGGAATACCTGTCATAATAAAGGCTGGGGTGAGCACCGCGAGGATACACAATAATATCAACAGTTTAGGGATAGATATCTCAAGCAAAGCATCTACAATTGCCCGTTGCTTGGGTTTACCCATTTCCATATGCTGATGTATATTCTCTATTGTGACGGTGGCCTCATCGACGAGAATACCAATAGACAGGGCAAGACCACTCAAAGTCATGATATTGATCGTTTGGCCAGCAATGTGCAGGACGGTGACCGCCGACAGAATCGCGATCGGGATAGTCAATACAACGATAATAGCTCCTCGGGTATCGCCCAAAAATAATAATATGACTAGTCCGGTAAAAATAGCGCCCAAAACACCCTCATGAATTAGGTTAGACAGTGAGCGTTCGATGTAGCTTGATTGGTCAAATTCGTAACTGATTTTAACATCTTCGGGCAACTGTTCTTCCAGCAGTGGAATAGCGGCCTTTAAGTTTTCGACCGCATCTAAGGTCGAAGCGTCCGCTTTTTTAATGATCGGCAGATATACTGAACGCTTGCCGTTTATCAATGCATAGCCCACCGTTTGGTCTGCTCCATCTTCTACGCGGGCAACATCACCAATGTATACGGTCCGGTTGTCATTTGTTTTCACCGGTGTTTCCAATAATTCTTGAGGTCCTTTGGCAATGGAGTTAATGGGAGCCATCAAATTTTCATCGCCTATACGGATATTTCCGGCGGGAGAAGGAAGGCTGTTCTTGGTGATGGCAACCGTTATATCTTCGGGGCTTAACCCATTCGCCTGCATCGCCTCGGGATCAATATTGATTACGATGGAACGAGTAGTCCCACCGAAAGGAGCTGGTGAGGTGATGCCGGGAATTTGTACGAACATTGGCCTTATTTTAGTCAACGCCAACGTCTGTATCTCGTTAACCGAGCGCTGATTACTTTCAAAAACTAGGTTACCCACAGGAAGTGAGCTACCGTCGAACCGCACCACCATAGGCGGAACCGCTCCAGGCGGCAGAAACCCCATTGCTCTTGAGACGGATGTAGACACCTCTCCGGCAGCCTGCGCCATATTCGTTCCTGGATAAAAGGTCAATTTCATCAGGGTTAATCCCTGAACGCTTTTAAAATCAATATTCTTCACTCCACTGACAAACAGGAGTACTTTCTGAAACTCGTTAGCCATAAAGCCATCCATATACGCCGGCGACAATCCACCGTATGGCATCGCGACATACATTGCCGGAAGCTCTACCTGTGGAAATATATCGACGTTTATCTTTTTTATAGTGTTATAGGAAAAGAAAGCTATTGCTAGCACGATAACCATAATGGCTAAAGGTTTCCTTAACGCAAATCTTATCATATTCATAAACGATCAATTAAAGGTTGTTAAACAAAAAGTCGAAATCTGCTGTCAGTTCCGCCTGATACGCAAGAAGTATCCAATAATCTTTGGATGCTTCGATATGGCTATTTTCCGCCTGCTCAAGCAATAAACGTATCTGCAGCAGTTCGCTCAATGTGATTAAACCGCTTTTGTATCTCGCTAAATACATGTTGTAAGCATCCTGCGACTGCTGCACAGCAAGTTTCGTTTTCTGAAGCTGCTCGCGCTGGTGAATGATCTCCTTCTGCCAAGCGGATAAATCTGCCTGTATAGTCCGCTGGTGCTGCGAACGGAGTATGCTGGCACGCTGCGCTTCTTTAAATAGTTGCTCTCCCTTCACACGGTTGGTATGCAGGTTGGTTAAATTCCAGGTTATACCGACCCCCACAAGGAAATTATTGGTCGTATTGCTAAAACCGTCTTTCCACGAACCCGATACCGTTCCATTAGGGCCAATGCCGGTGCCTCGATGAGCATAGCCCCCTAGAAAACGTATGGAAGGTAAAGAAGCACTTTTCTGCGCTTCTCCGGCTAATGCGTAATACGCAGACTGATGATCCAAAGCATCTAAAATGGGGTGTGAAACACCTATGGTGCTTTCACTGATTACATGTTCTGCGGATGGATTGCTAAACCGGGATACGGATTCTGAATAATCAAGGGTCTGCTCGCCGTACAGTTCCAATAGCTTGATCAACGAAGCGTCGCTTTTTCCCGTCCATTTATCGTTTTCACCTATCGCCTGTACATAGGACGAGGAGGCAAGCAGGCTGTCGGCCGCAGGACGCAAACCGGACGCTGATAAACCTGCGGTTATCTTGCGGATATCATCCAAACGGTCGACGTTCCGTTGGGTCCATTGAAGTTTTGCTTGGTTATACAAAAGAAGGATGTACCGCTCGGATAAGATCTTTTTCAAATCAAGTAAGTAAGCCTCTTTTTCACTTACCGATTTTCGGCGCAGCGCACCGGCAGCGGCACTTTGTTTGTGAAGCTTCCCAAATGAAAACAACTCCCATTCAACGGTGGCAGATCCAAACGTGTTCGCTGCTGTGGAACTGCCGCCGAGCGGTGCAGGTGAACCGCTGACAT
Source organism: Sphingobacterium shayense (assembly GCF_013179575.1). Taxonomy (GTDB): domain Bacteria; phylum Bacteroidota; class Bacteroidia; order Sphingobacteriales; family Sphingobacteriaceae; genus Sphingobacterium; species Sphingobacterium shayense. Next base: position 16,852 of record NZ_JABMCQ010000074.1, read on the forward strand.
TAAAAAAACCGGCTTGCGGAAAAAATGCCCCAGCGCTTCCTTGATATGTCCCATAGGTGTTCTGCGCCTGTGCTTTCACCTGTGGTAGCATCTCACTATTTACGGACCGCTCATGGAGTTCAGCGGCGTCAACGGCTAGTGCCCTTGCTCGGATGCCCGGATAATTCTCTTCGACTTTAGGCCACAGGATGCCTAAAGTATTTTTGCGCTGCTGTTGTGCGTATAGCGGAAACGTAGCAACGATGATAAGCCACAACAAAGTGGTTACCATAATATGTTTGATCATATTACTATACAATTTGGTTAGGCCGTATAAAAGCGACCTACGATTACTTTATAATGAAAAACAAAGGAAATTTACCCCCTAATACAGTCGGGTTTAGTGGGCAGGAAGGTTTAGTGAGAATAATGAATAATAAGTTTCCTATATTCCAAAAAGATAGGAACGGCATTTCGAATCTTCCCACTACCGCTGTAACGCGGATGTTTACGCTGGTTACTTACAGGGCGAAAGCTAAATAAAAATAAAAAAGCCGCTGTAAAAAGTACTGCAGGTAGTAGGTCGCTCGCGTGGAATGAAAATTTTTGCGTAGTCTGTGTCTCCCAAGCATCAACCTGAGCACATTTTTCAAGCATCGCCGATGAAACGTTCTGATTACCTTTCGGTAAGTTTTGTTCGGTGCTCGGAGATGCACCTATTAAGGATTTGATACTGGTTTTAACGGCACAAGATGAAAGCAACACTAAAAGCATTGTGGCAACAACAAATACGTGCTGTTTACAATTTTTTAAAATATATAATATCGCCTGATTCATCAATGCGCTAAAGTAGCGTTATTTGCTAAACGGAACAAGAGCCTGTGTGTGTTTTAGGGATTTTTAACAGAAATGATACCTAATTCGATCAACAAACAGGAACAGGGGCAATTTCCTGTTCCCGCCTTTTTGAAAATCGAGTGTTATGCTGAAATGAATTGATCAGCCGAGCTTACGTTCGCATAAAAGAAACTCAGCGCGGCAATAAATGCAGTATGTACATCCACCGCTTTTACTACTTTTCCATCTAATTCTTGATCCCGTGATGCACAGGCATCGCTTATAACCGTACATTCAAAACCGAAATCCTTTGCAGCTCTGGTAGTAGCGTCGACACACATATGGGACATCATCCCCGTAATAACCAGTTCTGTTACGCCACTAGATGTCAAATATTCCAACAGATCGGTCTCTCTAAAACTATTGGGATAGTTTTTCTGAATAACTTTCTCCCCTTCATGTGGTTTAACATTATCGTGGATCTCAGCGCCATGTGTTCCGGGATGGAAAAACGGCATATTACCACCAACTGCGAGGTGTTGAATATGAATTACGGGGAGATTGTTCGCCCGAAAATGATCAATAACTTTACGAGCCTCCAGACTCGCTTGGTGAGCGCCTACGAGCTCCCATGCGCCGTTTTCAAAATAATCGTTTTGAATATCAATTACTATTAATGCTTTTTTATTCATAGTCTGAAAATTTAGTACTCTATCTATTTTAGATAGCAAATCTCGTAAACTAAATGGAAGAGTAAACTACCAAATCAACGAGAATAACTACCATTTTGATAAACGCATTCATTGCTGTTTCAACAACTTGTAATACATTGGTTTTCCTCGAAACCTGAAAACAAATTGTGCCTAGCGTAAAAGCGAGATAAGTGGTCCACGGCGACTTTTTTTTACAAACGTTACCCCTTAAAATTGCATTCCGAATAATTTTGCTTCTCCCTCATTGACGCGTTATCAGATACAACTTCTCTCCTCACCGTCCGAATCTCGATCCAATATTAAATTGTATCACTCGGGAAATATAGATAACACGCAGGGAAGTACAGACACCCTAAGGGGCTATATGTCGAACTATCTTTGTAATATCAATAACAAATCAATTTCACACATAAACAAATTAGCAAAATGGAAAACACATTTAAAGTCTTAAAAAGAGAAGAAGTTTCTGCAAAAAACCAACGGGTATTCGATGAACTTAAAAAATCTTTTGGTG
>NZ_JABMCQ010000075.1 GCF_013179575.1 Sphingobacterium shayense
TTGATTAGCTTCGATTTTCGCTTCGGCATAATTTAATAACACCTCAGCATACCTAAATAATATAATGTCAATATCAGAATTTGCTGGACTATCACGATCAGCGATGTCTGCATATTTACGCCACAGATAACCCGAAAAGGTAGCGTATGCATTTGTTACATCAGTGTTTGAGACACGGGTAGCTGGTGTGGTGTTAAAATTCCAAGTCATAAGACTATCGGGATGGGTTTCAAACATATAACCAATAAACCTTGTCTGTGGCAACACAATTGTTTGAGTTAGCCGTGGATCACGGTTTTCAAATGGTTTTTTCGGATCGTACATTTCGGACTGATCGATCGGTTTGCCGTCGAGACATTCGTAAGAGTCTACCATCGATTGGACGGGAATCTTTCCCGAGAAGCCTTTGGCTAGACGTGAAAAAAATTGGTTAGATATGGCGTGTACCTGTAAACCTTGTTCATATTGGGCGCTCAAAATTATTTCTTTAGAAGTTTCACCAGCATAAGAAAACAATTCACTAAAATCGTCGTGTAAGGTATATGTGCCGAGGCTCATAACCTCTTTTGCCGCCGCTGCAGCGTCCTCCCACCTTTCATTGTACAAAGCCACCCTCGACGTTAAGGCAAGAGCCGATGCAAGGTTTACACGCCCTCTATTTGTCGCGTGGGTATCTTTAAGTAGATGTGGCTTTGCTAAATCCAACTCCGATAGAATAAAATTAGTTACTTCTTCTTTGGTCGATCGAGGTGTCTGCGATTCTTCTAAAGTCAACATGTGTGTCACAAGAGGAACCCCACCATACAATTCATTTAGATAGAAATAATAATATGCTCTAAAAAAGCGTGTCTCGGCCACAAGTTGGTTAAATTTATCTTCTGGAACTATACCCCGGATACCCTCTGCCTTATCTAATATATTATTACAGCGAGAGATTCCAGCATAGAAGTGCTTCCAAACATCACTAACAAATGTATTATCGGGATTACCAACACCCAGTGCCAGCACTTGCATATCGTTGGTATTTCTGTCCCATCCTATATCAGAGGTGTAATCTAAAACAAGAGAAAATGGTGTTCCCGAGAAAGAGTACCATAGCGCATTGTAAACACCGGTCACCGCCATCTCTAACTCCGCTTCATTTGTTATGAATGTCTCATCGGAAGGGCTGTCCAATGGATAGCGTTCCAAATATTTATCATCGCAGGATAATACCATTACCCAAGCAATATTTATTATATAGAGGAAAAATTTATTTTTCATGATTGTTGGTTTATAGCTTAACATTCAATCCTACCGTATAAACTTTCATTTGTGGATACCAAGATCCATCGCCGACAGGGCCTTCCGGGTCGTAACCTTCCCAGTAGTTGTCAAATGTAAATAGGTTTTGTCCACTCGCATAAATCCTTAAGCCTTTGATATGCTCTTTGAGTCCTTGTGAAATTGGGAGAGTATATCCGACTTGTATATTTTTTACGCGTAGATAAGAAGCATTTCTCATCCAAAAGGTCGAGTTTTGAATATTGTTAATCTCATTAAATGCTAACCGTGGAAATGCGGCGTCGGTATTATCTTGCGTCCAGCGGTCCTTATGTTGATCTTGCACCGTCCCACCTTCATAAAAGGGCATTATTCCTTGACGATAAAGATAACCCTTCGCTTTGCCGACGCCCTGCAGGAAGAGCGAAAAGTCAATATTTTTATAAGCGAGATCAATGTTGGTACTGTAGGTATAACGAGGCAGATGACTACCCATGATTATTTCATCTTGATTATCAATTTTGCCATCGCTGTTCTGATCTTTGTATTTTAAATCACCTGGTGCAACGGAACCAAACTGTTTAGCGTGACCTTCCACTTCAGCCGCATCCTTGAAGTAGCCGATTGCTTCATACCCATACAGAGAATTCATCGGGTAGCCTTCATGATTCACCTGAAGGCCCGTGCGCTGTACCCCCCGCATATCAAGGATTTTATTCTTAACGTCAGACAGATTAACTGTAACGCCGTATTTAAAGTCACCTACGGCATCGCGGTAGCTTGTCGCCACTTCCCACCCTTTGTTTTCCATTACACCGGCATTCTGATAGGGTGCTCCTAAGCCGATTGATTTCGGTATATCCAACTGGAGCAAGATATCGGTCGTCTTTCTATAGAAATAGTCGGCTGTGATATTCAACTTGGACCACAAGGTCAGATCCAGTCCCAAGTCGCTAACAGACGTCGTTTCCCATCGGATTCCTGCATTTGCCATGGTGTTCAGCGCCGCACCGGTATATATACGGTCATCGAATGTATAATTGTTATTACCAATAGAAACGAAAGCAGCAAATGGATAAAGACCAATATCTTGATTACCGAGCTTCCCCCATGATCCGCGAATTTTCATATCGCTTATTATATGCGACAACGATTCCATGAAAGGCTCCTGTGAAACCCTCCATCCGGCGGAAAAGGAAGGGAAAAAAGAAAATTTATTCTGCGTAGCAAAACGTGATGAACCATCATAACGTCCGTTTGCTTCGAATAGATATTTCTCTTTATAATTGTAATTTATGCGCCCAAAAAAGGAGCGTAACGACCAATGAGAAGCGTTACCACCGGTACGTTCATTCTCGCGATTTCCTGCGTCTATTTCTTGAAAATTAGGAAGAAGGAATACCTCCCGATAAGCGGATAACTCATTGTTCTTTTGATCTTCCTGCTGATATCCCCCCAATACCGTTAGCTGATGATGTTCTGCGATTTTCTTATCGAAGGTGATCACCGCCCGAATATTGTTGTACCAAAAATGGTCATAGCTCTCCGTCAGAGAATTTCGTGTTGGTTTTGCGTAACTCTCGGTACCATCCCAATTATAGGTCTGAATAATGTCTGAGAACTTTTTGTTATGTGTCGTCTGAAATTTTGGCGAGTAAACGAGATTTATTTTCAACCAATCCACTGGTTGATATTTTAAATCAAGATTAGCAATCGAGGAAATCGGTTGTACTTGATTTAAACCGCCGATCTTCGCTTTGGCCATTGGATTATCTCCATTCCACCCCTCGCCGTACTGCCCATTTGTAAAAATACCAGGCTGATTCGCCGGAATCCGCCGCATCCAGTGAAATATATTTGCCGTGCCAGAAGCCGGTTCCGTAAGATCGCTACGAACAAGAAAAAGATCCATCGCTGCACTCCATTTCTCACTTATCTGGAAATCCGTATTTAAGCGAAGGCTGTAGCGCTTAAAGTTAGTGTTATCGATTATACCATCTTGATCGATGTAGTTCAAAGAACCGAAAACTTTCAGGCGGTCCGTAGATGAACTAATCCCTAAATGGTGATTCTGCATAAATCCGCTAGATTTCATCGTTAGCGCTTGCCAATCGGTATCCGGATAGCGGTCGGGATCGGTCTCTCTTCCGAGGGTATATTCTTCTATCACCGCATCGGTATATAAAGGATCCCTCCCCGTGTTCGTATAGGCTTCGTTTATAAGCGTCATATGCTCCAATCCATCAACTAGGTCCGTGTAGTCTGTTGGCATTTGCCAACCACCATAGGTGCTATAGTCGATGTGTACTCCTGGTGCCTTGGCACGTTTGGTCGTGACTAGTATCACTCCTCCTGCAGCACGCGAACCATAAATAGCCGCGGAAGATGCATCTTTAAGAACAGAAACGCTTTCAATATCACTGGGATCGACATTGTTAATACTAGCTTCTACACCGTCAACAAGTACCAGCGGCCCCATCCCGCTTCCTAAAGTCCCAACCCCACGGATTAATAGGTTGCCGGCATCACGTCCAGGCTGCCCGGATTGCTGACGGACTGTCAATCCCGGGACTAAGCCTTGCAGTGCGGCTGAGGCTTGACCGACCGGTTTTCTTGCGATCTCTTCTCCCTGTATAGCAGAAACTGAGCCTGTTAGGTTTACCTTTTTCTGTACACCGTATCCAACGACAACCACTTCAGAGAGTTCATCACTACTCATGGTTAAAATCACGTTTACTTCAGATCGCCCCGCTACTACTTCCTCTCGCGAGAGGAAGCCAACGAAGCTAAAAATCAAGGTACTAGTCGGAGGAACTTCGATCGAATAGTTCCCATTTTCATCCGTCAGAGTACCAGCACTTGTTCCTTTTACCAGAATGCTGACACCTGTTAGTGCTTCTCCTGATTGATTTTTTACTGAACCTTGAACACGCTGCTGGCTCGGAGCAACCCGCAGGCGTGTTCCATTTTTCGCTGGTTTGGGACGAATAATAACCGTCTTTTCATCGAGGGCATAGGCAAGTGCCGGTTGCTTCTCGAATATCGACGTGAGCACTTCCCCTAGGTCCCCCTTTTTAATTTGAAAATTAACAGGAACAGCGTATTTATTGAGTAATTTGGGATTATACAAAAGGTCACAAGAAGTTTGCTTTTTGATCTCCTTTAGCACCCGCTCCAACGACATACCTTTGGCATCTAAAGTCAGACGTTGACCCTTTAAATCATAGGCTTGTAGCTGAATCACTAACACAAAAAATGCAATTGCTAGGAATTGTATCCTCATAATAATCCCGTTTCGTATAAATAAGGATGCATATCGCCTGAACAGGCGCATCCCTATGTTATGATAATAATCCATATATTTGAATCTATTTTTGGGTAAATAATTAAGTTAAAATGTAGTAGTTTCGACTTGGTTGATGACACTCAAAGATTAATTCCGGGTTCCGTCGCAATCGGAATCCGGTTTTTTTTGGTCATCGTTACTCTGTCAGCGTGTAACCATAACCCTCCTTCCTTTGATTTCAAAGTGTACACTTTCGGTTAATGATATTTTTCGCAACACATCTATTATATTGTCAGACTTCGATAACGATCCGGTAAACGATATACCCTGAATATCGTCGACATAGTCAATTTGTACATCATACCAACGAGCCAACTGGAGCATTACTGTTTCAAGAGGGCTGTTATCATAGATAAATTTACCATCCTTCCATGAGGCAAAGTGTGACGCATCTACCCTCTTTTTTTCAAACGTTAGACCATCGGCAACAATCTGTTCGTTGGGGTGTAACAATATTTGTTCTAAGTTATTATTACCTTGCTCACTTATGCTTACCAACACCGCGCCTTCAAGCAATGTCGTGGTCATTTTGGAATCCTCAGGATAGGCATTAATGTTAAATTTTGTCCCTTTGACGGTTGTCTGCTGATTTTTTGAACTTACGACGAACGGTCTTGTTGGATCCGATTCCACCTCAAAAAAACCTTCTCCAGAAAGTTCAACTCCGCGGCGGGTTTCCGAAAAAACTACAGGAAAACGGATCGTTGAAGCAGCATTCAGCCATACCCTGGAATCATCCGGTAATAAAATGGAATACTGCTTACCCCTCGGCGTAGTGATCGTATTGAATGTTCCCTGCGTTTTTGGCGGATAACTGCTATCTGTTTGGTATGTTACTGTACCGTCTTGCTGTTTAGTTATGATAACCCCCTGTTGCGATAATCTCTGCCCCACTTGCAGGCTATCTAATTTAACAATGCTCCCGTCTGCAAGTGTTAAGATTGCTTGATCAACAGGTTCTGCTAGCCAAGCAGATGCATGGGGTAGATTGGTTTTCTTTGCGTTTTGTTCAGTATCGAGGTATATGCCCAAACCAAGAAGTATCACAAGACAGGCAGCGGCATAAGCAATCTTTTTAAATCCAATAATTTTCGGCTTTTTGGTTGAAGCATTAAGATCGCGCCACACTTCACCTAAATGCTTCTGCGCAAGGTCTGTATCGAAATTCTCTACAGGATCACCCGATTGATTATACCACTTCTCAACCAGCCGTGCCTCCTCTTCGTTGCACTGCCCGTTCAGGTAACGATCTAATATCTCTTTCGCGATTTTATATGACTCCTTCAATATCTTCTCTTTTAGTATAATGTGGTCTAAAAGTAAGACAAGCGAACACAGTGTAGGGGGGTAAAAAAAATAAAAATTAAATTCCTGTCAAAAGAATTGATAAAATAACGACGCCTAGACGAAGACGTAGTATGCGAAGAGCGCCTTTGATATGACTACGAACACTTTGCTCGGTTATATGAAGATATAATGCTATTTCTTTATGTGACAATCCCTCTTTTCGGCTAAGTTCAAATACTTGCTTCATCTTGGGTGGAAGCGATGCTATTTCGGTTTCAATCAATTCCGTCAATATTTTTTCCCGCACCAGGTAGTCGGTTCCGGATTGAAAGTTTATTAAGAAAGTAGAAAAAGAAGAAATGTATTCTTGATAACGATGATCCTTTAACTTGATGTTAATGACGCGATTTCGAACCGACTGAAATAGATAAGATGCCAGCGCGCCTGATATATGAAGATCGGCACGGTTGTTCCAAAGATTCATAAAGATGTCGTGTACAATATCCTTAGCACCGTCCTGACTTTTGAGCTGTTTAGCGGCATGGCTATACAGGACACCGCTATATCGAAGATAGATTGCCTCAAAAGCCTCAGAATCTCCAGCCCGCATTCTCTGCAGCAACGTATGTTCGTCTATAATTGGATCTCCGGTGGCCATGAAAAGCTAATTTTGAAGTTAAATTACATATTATTTAGGACTTAAAATATTTTGTAAAAATATTTACATTATGTTAATATAGATGTAACATAAAAAGCGTCTTTGAGATGGACGCTAAGACAATGCTGCATCAAAAATGATCATAACGCTGAAAATTGCCTCGCTTTACGTACGCCTACAGCCTGATACATTTTTCGGTCCTCAGAGCGGGACCGGAATAGGACTCCTTATTGAACCAAACGGCGTAGATAATCACCATATCCGCTTTTTACAAGCGTATCTGCTATCGCCAGCAATTGTTTCTTATCGATATAGCCCATGCGATAGGCGACCTCTTCAATGGCACCAATTTTCATACCCTGACGCTCCTCGATTACCTGGACAAACTGGCCTGCCTGCATTAACGATTGAATTGTTCCTGTATCAAGCCAAGCCGTCCCTCGATTAAAGATCGCTACTTTCAAAGCCCCGCGTTTTAAATATTCTTTGTTCACGTCAGTTATCTCCAGTTCGCCACGAGCGGAAGGTTTTACAGCTTTAGCTATTGCAACCACGTCATTATCATAAAAATACAAACCAGGAACTGCATAATTGGATTTAGGACTCTGTGGCTTCTCCTCAATAGAAATTACGTTATTGTTCTCATCGAATTCAACTACTCCGTAACGTTCTGGGTCCTGCACCTGGTAAGCAAAGATACAACCTCCATCGATCTGCGCACACGACTGCAGTAATACCGAAAGTCCCGATCCGTAGAAAATATTATCACCTAATATCAATGCGACTTTATCCGATCCAATAAAATCTTCGGCTAAGATAAATGCTTGCGCTAGACCGTCAGGTGAGGGCTGCACTTTATAGGAAAAGGAACACCCTATTCGTGAACCGTCTCCTAGTAGTCTTTGGAAGTTAGGCAAATCCTGCGGAGTGGAAATGATCATAATGTCTTTTATACCCGCAAGCATGAGTGTGGAGAGCGGATAATAGATCATAGGCTTGTCGTAAACCGGCATCATCTGTTTGGAAACAGCTAAAGTCAGTGGGTACAATCTCGTTCCGGATCCTCCGGCTAATATTATTCCTTTCATGTTTAACGTATTTGGATATTGGTGTCGAAACTGCTTAAACAAACTTTCAGACTATCGCGCCAATTAGGCACCGCAACACCTCTGGCGCGTATCTTAGCAGTATCTAATACAGAGTAGGCAGGGCGCTTGGCCGCCGTCGGATACTCCGAAGTCGTGATAGGTTTCACTGCACAAGCAAACTCTTTTATCTCCTTAATAGCGCTAGCAAAATCGTACCAGGAGATCTCACCTTGGTTGCTATAATTGAATATACCGTTCTCCCAGTTGGGTTGATTGATAAGCTGGATAATCGCTGCGGCAAGGTCTCCTGCATAGGTTGGCGAGCCGATTTGATCCGCAACCACGGAAATCTCATCGCGCTCAGAAAGAAGACGTAACATGGTATTTACGAAGTTGTTCCCTGTTTCTGAGTAGACCCAAGAGGTGCGAATAATCATATATTCGGGAGCCCATTTCTGAACCGCGTATTCACCGAGAAGTTTCGTTTTACCGTAAATATTTATCGGGTTTACATCTGCGTGCTCTGACTGCGGCTGCACGGCGGTGCCATCGAATACGTAATCGGTGGATACCATGACCAACCGGGCGCCATGTAGGCGGCAATACTGAGCGATCTCTTCACAGGCGAGATGGTTGACCTGATCAGCGAGAGTAACCTCAGACTCAGCTTTATCTACAGCCGTATAAGCGGCAGCATGAATAATAAGATCGGGCTGATACATCCCCAGCACATCCTGCAGAATGGCAGTATGCTCCAAAGGCATCTCCTTCCTAGAAAGAAAAAATGATTGCACATCATCACGCTGTTCCAGTATTGTTCTAAGAGCTGTGCCTAATTGTCCATTTGCTCCTGTAACCAGTATCTTCATATTTTCTGCCGGTGTTGTTTTATTTATTTTTTAATTGAACGTTTAATTGTCCGGGAAAAACCTCTTTAAAAGACGGCAATAATTGATCTTTATCGGAAATGATCAACTCATCATGCGCCAATCGCCAGTCAATTCCTAATGCAGGATCATCAAATTTAACTCCGCATTCTGATTCTTTGTTATAAAAGTTATCACACTTGTAGAAAAAAGTAGCGGATTCGCTCAGTACGACGAAGCCGTGCAAAAAGCCGCGCGGTATGAAAACCTGCAAGTTATTCTCTGCACTGATTTCAATGGTTTCATGCTGACCAAAAGTGGGGGAATCGGCGCGTGCATCAACCACTACATCAAGCACCGTCCCCTGCAAGACGCGTACAAGTTTTGCCTGCGAATGCTCACCCGCTTGGGCATGTAAACCACGGAGCACCCCTTTGGTCGAAAAGGATTGATTGTCTTGCAAGAAATCTACTTGCTCCCCTGTCAATTCAGTAAACTTACGAGAATTAAAGCTTTCAAAAAAATACCCTCTGGAATCACCGATTTTCGTAGGTTCAAGTATATAACAGCCCTTCAGCTTGGTTTGTGTTATTTTCATTTCTAATATTTGTACTGCCCTTGCAAAATGTTTCCTTCAGCAAGCAGCTTAGCATGTTACTTTTTATATTGAATTTGATAATATTTCTGGTACTCACCAGAGGTCACGCGCTCTAACCACTCTTTGTTATTTAAAAACCAATCGATGGTCTGCGCCAAACCTTCTTCAAAACTTACTGAAGGAGAGTACCCTAACTCTTTTTGTACCTTGCTTGCATCTATAGCATATCGCAAATCGTGTCCGGGTCTATCCTTAACAAAAGTAATAAGTTTCTGCGATGTCCCGGGTTCGCGGCCTAATTTTTCATCCATCTGACGGCAGAGCTCGATTACCAGCTGAATGTTTTGCCATTCATTAAAGCCTCCAATATTATAGGCCTCTCCATTTTTTCCATTATGATATACAAGATCTATTGCCTTAGCATGATCAATTACATATAACCAGTCACGGGTATATTTCCCATCTCCGTAGATGGGAAGTGGTTTGTTATGAATAATATTATTAATGCAAAGCGGGATAAGTTTTTCCGGGAAGTGGTTCGGCCCGTAATTATTCGAGCAATTAGTTACTACTATCGGCAAGCCGTATGTATCGTGATAAGCTCGAACAAAATGATCAGAGGAGGCCTTTGAAGCTGAATATGGAGAATGAGGGTCATATGCGGTATCCTCGGTAAATAATCCGATTTCACCAAGCGTACCGTACACCTCGTCGGTTGAGACATGATGAAAACGCTTACCTGTATAATTATTCTGCCAAACCTCCTTGGCCGCATTGAGTAAATTTACCGTGCCAATCACGTTCGTCATCACGAAAGTTAGCGGACTATCAATAGACCGGTCGACATGTGATTCCGCCGCTAGGTGAATAACACCATCGGGCTCATAGGTACGAAATATCCTTAATACATCAGCTGCATCGGTTATATCCGCTTTCACGAACGTATAATTGTTAGCATCTTGTACATCTTTCAGATTCTCCAAATTACCCGCGTAAGTCAATGCATCAAGATTGATAATTTGATAATGGGGGTATTTACGTACGAACTCTCGCACAACATGAGATCCAATAAAACCGGCTCCTCCGGTGACTAGTATTACCTTTGTATCCATAAGTCTAGTTTGCTCAGAAAATAATCTGTTTGATAGTCTGATTATTTTCTGAAAACAAATATAGGCAAAAGGATCATCTATACGGACAGGGTTAATACAGGGAATCTGCCAACCTGATAGCGTTAGAATCCTTGCTCCATAGCTATGTAACTGTTGGTGGTCGTTAGCCCCTAAATTTTCATAAGCAGAGACTAGGCAGCTTTTTACCATTAAATTTCATCGCTGGAATTCCGATCGCAATCTAATGAATCCTATTAATCTGCATTTGATGCTTTTACGATATTGTCAACAAGGCCATCTTCTGATAACGGCTTTTGTAATACGGCATCAAAATCGTTTTGAACTTGGTTCCTACGGGTTTTCAACAATTCCAGTTCTGCGGTGGCCGCCAACACCTTAATATGCGCTAAATGAGGAGTATTTTTGATTTCCTCAAGTAATTTCCACCCATCAAAATCGGGCATTTCGATGTCTGTTATAACAATATCAACTTCATTATTCATTATGTAGTTTAAACCTTCTAGGCTGCTATCGAACAGACGAACATGGGGCAGGCCGCTCAAGAACTGCTCTATTAGAAAGAGGTTTATCTTGTTATCGTCAATTATTACAATACGCGTTTCACGAGGAATGTTCTTGGCCCGCGGCTCTTGATGAACTACTTCAGCAACTTCCGCCGGACATTCAAATTTAAAAACGGATCCCTTGTCCACCGTCGATTTCACGCTAATGTTACCTTTCAATAGATTCGCTAGTACCTGACTAATATGTAGGCCTAAACCAAATCCTTTAGCTTTGTTTTTCGGATCCACTACGTAGTATTTTCTGAAAACAAGCCCGAGCTTCTCTCGTGGAATGCCCATTCCTGTATCGCTGACTTTGACTATAATTGTTGTTACACCATCTTTTTCCATAAGCCGGGAAGAAAGCCGAATTGTTCCTTGCCTAGTATATTTGATCGCATTTGACAATAAATTGGAAACAATCTGTTTGAAACAAAAAGCATTACTATTAATCATTAAAGAAGGATCGATTTGATTCTCATTAATAAAATGTAGAGCTTTCACGTTTAAAGGATACTGGTGCAGCATAATAATATCCTCTATAATCCGGTGTGGACAGATGTACTCAAGATCAATCTCTTGCCCCTGAGTTTCGAGCTTGCTAAGATTCAAAATATCGACGACCGTATTATTGATGACATGGGTGTCATACAGAACCTCATCGATAAGATTACGATCCAATCCATTCGTGCGCCCCACACCTTTCAATCGGTCGATCACGCCGATTAAACTATTTAAAGGAGTACGAACCTCATGGCTAATATTCGCTAGAATACTTGACTTTTCTTCAGCTATCCGGGAGGCATAGTCGCGTTCCTGCTCAAGACTTTGCTCGTAGCGCGCAACGGTTCGTTGATAATATACCAGAAACATTATCATAATGAAAATTATCCCTAGGCTTAAAAGCAGTTGATTCTTAAATATTCGGGTGTTTTTTTTATAGAGAGAGAAATCTTGCTGCTCAGCCTCCCGGATTTTGTTGAGCTCGTTCCGTTCCAAATTTTCTATCCTGGACTTTAGATTCTCCAATAGCGAAAAGTTTGCATCGATAAGTTTACGTTCTTTGATACGTAATAATTCAAAAGAATTCTTAAGTCCATCGAGGTTGCGACGATATATCTTATCGTTTGTCGTTACCAAACGATCTATATGACGTTGTACTAAATCTATTTGATTAATATTAAGAATTGCATCCGAGTTGTTATACACCAACGTATCATTTTTATTGTTGAAAATGCGTTGGATTAATCGTTTCTTCTTAACCACAATAGTATCCTGATGGAGCATTTTCTGGTGAAGCGTATCATTTAGAATACGATTAATAATAGAGTCCGATTTAATCACGGTTGGCGCCGTAATAGACAACGTTTGCCGCTCATTTAGCGGTTGCAACGTGTCTTGCGCGAAAAGTATAATTTCGTCTACTTGCCTCCTAAGCTGAGCAAATTCTAACGCTGCTGCGCTATCGATCACCAGGTCCACCTCGACGGTATTGGCGCGTTTCAGGAATGACTCATTTCGCACAGAATCAATAACGAGCTTAAGAGTATCCAATTTTGAACGGTAATTTTTAAATTCCTGGGGACTGTAATTTAAAGTATACAACCTAAATAAGTTATCGGCTTCACTAAATACAGAAAACAATTGGTATAGCCGGGGAGCTTTCAAAGTGACGGACGCATAAGCATTGGTCAATCTATTCTCCACTTTTTTATATTGATTATATTGAAAGAAAAACGTTCCAATGAGTATGGCGAATGAAATAACCAAACAGATTATCAAGATTTTCCTTATTGCAGTTGTTGTCTTAATGGGCACGATAATTTTCGTTTAGTTGGTAAATAATGGTTCCCTATGGAGGCGATTTAGTCCACCCATATTTCATCGATTGCGATACTTGGTGTCTTACTCTTATGGTAGCGCCACTCGGGTAGTTCACCGAACGGTTCGCCATATACTTTGATCGCTTTAACATGTTCCTCATTAATATCAACGGAAAATCCGACCTTCTCTCGCGAATAATCCTCAGACGGACTCTCGAGTTCACGTATAAATTTCTCATGGAACGTATTTCCATCTTCCGACACATAAATTTTAACCGTTTTAGGCAAAAAAATCCAATGGCGAGCATCCTGTAGGAATGTAACTTCAATTTTTTTAACTACAACTGGCTTATCAAAGCTAAGTGTTGCTTCACAAATATTTTTATTGAATAGCAACCAGTTATAGCTATAGTCCAGATAACCGGGCGTACCATCATTTAGCGTACTCTCTTTATTGGCAGGATAGTCCTCAACAAATGGAAAAGTAAGCTTAATGTTGCCTTTTGTGGCCTTATTTTTACGCACACCAGCATCAAGAATAGCCTTCCACTCTTGTAGATAACCCTTTAGGTCCCCGTTTGACTCAGCAACCTCCGTTACACCTGATGAAGCCGCGTGCTCGGCAAAGCGCGATATCTTCTCTAAAACCAACGGACGAGCGTGCCAACTACCGTCGGCTTGTAACTGAAATATACCATGTCGTTGTAACCCATAAGTACGTGCCTGCTGAAGAAAAACATATTCAAGGCTCATCCGTAATCGGCGAATTCGATCCGTTCGCAAACTATCCTCTTCAACAGCTGCCTCTGCTTTATCAAGTATACTACTATAGCTGTCCATGTACTTTGGCGACAGATAATCTGCCCGATTATCAATGGGATTCGCGTAGATATCTAGGCTCACTTGTTGCTCCCTAATATTTTTCGTCATCGCCTGCATGTATTGTAAAACAAAGGTTGACGCAGAACCGTAATATCCAGTTACAAACTCGTTTGTTAGCCGTGTTTCATCCAGTGAAGGATCCCATAACAGTTTCGCCAACAAATAGGCTTTCAGCTCTGCCATATCGCTATATGTGGCACCACTACCTTGTGCGAAGACTCCCTGAACACCTTGCTCATGGTAATAAAGCAAATTCTTTTGAAGCGTTCCCCATTGTGCGAACGGTGCTAGATAGTTTGTAAACTGGGTATAGTAATCCCAAATAAAGAGGTGATCCGTTCGGTCGTTCCAGCGTTTCAGCTGAGAGCGGAATGTCGCTGATGATGGATCCTGAGCTATCGGAAGACTTCGTTTCGAATCGATAGTACTCAGCATCACATACACGTTCGGCTCCGTTTTCAAGTTCAACGGCGGATTAGCACTATAGGTATACGCCAGAGTGGTAAAATTATTTTCGGGAAAATCCTTAGCTATAGCATTAATAAACTTGATCAGCGATCCTTGTGGTCCGCCCTCTTCCTTGTCGGTTTGTGTACAACGGTCACATTGACAATGCCCAATATCATCGTTGGGACTAATTGACCAATATTTCGCCGTTGGGTTCGCCTCAATTAATTGTCGAAGTTTATCCTTAACCAGGTGGAGTACCTCAGGGCTGGAAAGACATAGTTGGTTGGGCCTACGTTTTCCTTGAAAATAAGCAAAATACTCGGGGTGATAGCCAAAGTATTCTTTGGCTGGAAGGAGTTTATCAAACGTATGACCCCATAATCCCCATAGATTCTCTAAATTATGCAGACCATGCCAATCGAGATACTCTTGATCAGCTTCGATAGGGAAATAAACCTCACGGAACAGAAATGCTGGTGCACTTTGCAGTTTATATCCCGCTGGCACAGATACGTCGTTCAGCTTAGGGACGAAGGTATTTTCAGCGCCCATATACCATTTTCGTGCACCAATACGATCCTCGATAAATCGGTATACGCCAAACAAAACTCCCCGGCCCTGCCCGTGGAAATAAAGATCTTCACCCTCGCGCTGAATATGATAGCTTTCCTCGGCATCTCGTCGTAAGCTAGCCTCAACGACGATATGTTTAACACCCACCTGTCGGCTCTGGACAATTGGGATGTGGCATCCAGTCGCTCGATGTAAATAAGTTTGTAGGACCTCTGCCGCTTGAGTGCTTATAGGATCGGCTTTCTCCACAACTAAAACGTAGTTGCTTTTCCCGTGTTTAACAATGTCTAATTGTTGCGAGAAACCATTAATCGATATTGCCATGAATAGGAGCATTAAAATCCGCATACTTAAAAATAACGTTTTATAGACAGACTTAAATTATATTGATTCAAATAGTCAGAATCATTAATCTTGTACATCCCCCAAGAACCATTCGTCGCCAATACATATTTATTCACGCGATGTTGTAGCCCCATGGTGAGACTATACGACTTAAAAACCGAGGGATTATTATAAAACTGGTAGCGGTCTCGATCATCGGGCGAGGTACCGATATTTCCGATTATAGTAAAATACGTCTCTGGTTTACTTTCGTTATAATAATGTCGCCATGTCAGAGAAAAAGCCTTTTCTAGGCGCTGTGTGTCGTACGTCCAAAAAGAACGTAGGTAAAAAAGGTTGTTCGATATGAACTTCCCAACCGACAGTACACCTGTAAAGTTTCCATCACCTATTTGAGGTACCATATATCGTGCCCCGGCATCTACAAGCCAGCCTGGAAATTCCTTATATAGCGTGTAGGCAAGTCGCCATCGTGTAAAGGCGGCGGCATTTGAATAGGCAGCACTCGCGTAGCTGTACAGTGTCGAATTGTGTGTCATCCAGCTATCAAGTTGATATTGAAACCCGTCGCCGTTGCGTAGATCTGCCCAGCTGCTTTGTCCAATAAGCGTCCAAGAAGGTTTCACTTTATAACCTAAAGCCATTGTGGTCATCAAGAATGTCTGTTGTGGCCGGTCATAAGTAATTATATTTTGTTCCAACTGAGCATAATATTTATAGTCAATATTATCCTGATAAAATGCCCTTTGCTTCTTATAGCTTTGATTCGCGAAATCGATAGCGACGAGTGAATCCATTACCGTGCTTGCTAGGCGGTAATCTTTCCTACTCTCTACCAAAAATGCTTTGTGGCGTAGATTTTTCTCCATGTTAATTCGCCGTTTTAGCAAGGAATCGACAGAAACTTCTGCCAACTGAAATTGCTTGCTCTGGATCAACATATCTGCTCTAATCTGCTCGTCATCACTATGTTCGCCCGCATTAACGATCAACGAATCCAGCAGTACAATCGCTTCTACATACCTAGCCTGAGCACGTAGCTCATCCACCTTCTCCCTTCTCACCGAATCGTTATGCGCCTTTTCGTGTGCATCGATAATGACTGCCAATTCCCGAAAGGCGGGAGTACGCACCAATGAGTCCGGCATACTTTCCACCAATAGGGTTATTGACTGGAATTTAGCCTGTTTGTTTAAAGACGATAACAATCCAAAAAACGCGTCGGTATAATCTGGAGTTTGCAGAAGTACCTGACGGAAATATCCTTCAGCTCTCTGGGGTTGGTCTGATTTCAATAATGAGGATGCCAAGATGTAGGTAAAATCAACATAATCGGGGTACTTGGACAAAACGGCATGGGATAAATCGATGGATCGCTTGACATCTCCGTTTTTAAGATAGCGGAGGCCGGTATACACCAAACTATCCGGGTTATATGCTCTTCCTTCCCAATTCACCTGAGCCCCAACAAATCCGTTAAACCCCAAGATAAACACAATAAATACCGAAATTCTAATCATTACCTTTACCATTAAGCCATTATTTTCTTTTTCGCCGTCCCTTTTCTAGGCATCGCCCCCCAAGCGTGCTTCTTTCCCCTTATCTCCTGCCAATATCCTTTCAAACTACAATACACGATGATAGGGTGGTAGAAAAACGGTTCTATCCAAGCCATTAAACAAAGCTTAAACACTTCCCCCCAACTATCGTAATACTTGTAGATCATATGATCTAGTAAAATAGAATAAGTCGTCATAAAAACGGAAAAGCTGTATACCATTACCAAAACCAGAAGTGCCATTTCCATATTGATCAAGCCCACGCTGTACATAAAAATGATAAATATCAGACCTAGTAACTCCATGACAGGCGCCAGTAGTTCGAACAGCAGGTTGTACGGCATAACAAGTAAGCCCAACCTTTTATATTTGGCATTAAATAGAACATCCCTGTGTAGCCGCATTATCTGAGAAAGGCCGCGTGCCCAGCGTACCCGTTGACGTGCAAAAGTTCGCAATGAGTCAGGACCTTCCGTCCAGCATAATGTTTTAGGAATGTATTTTACCGAATATTTTAAATCATTTTCGCAGGCATATTTACACATGCGGATAAGGATTTCCATATCTTCACCGAGCGAATTTTTATCATATCCACCCGAACCAATCAATATTTCTTTGTCGAATAACCCAAGCCCTCCTGAGACGTTCGAAAGCGCATTGAACTGGCTCCATCCCATTTTTCCAAGTAAGTAGGCTCTCACATATTCCATCTCTTGCAGCCGCACAAGAATATTCGTGGGAAGTTTAATAGTTTCGATCTTTCCCGCTTCTACGACGCAGGAATTTGACATACGCAAAGTCGCTCCGACAGCGAGAACTCTGTCTTCAGATGACAAAATCGGCTCAACCAAATCAACCAAAGTGTCTGCCGATAGCACAGAATCAACATCGGTGTTTAAGATATATGGAAACACGGCTATATTTAAGCCTGCATTCACCGCGTCTGCTTTACAGCCACCGTTTACCTTATGAATGATAGTGAGCCGCTGAAATGACCTGCTCCGGGAACGAAAAACCTTTAGAATCGGCGCACAGGGAACTTTATATTGCACATAATAATCCGAAACTTCGACCAAGTTAAACTCGCTGATCAATTTATCTAAGGTATCGTCGGTGCTACCATCATCGACAACGATAATTTCAAACCTACTATAATACAAGGTAAGTAAGGAACGTACATTATCAATGATCGTTACAGATTCGTTAAACGCCGCAGCAATCACGCTTATTCCCGGGGCAAGCTGCGATTGTGACAACTTGTTCTGGTCCCAGTTTTTTGTCCGTCTAACGTATTTTACAATAGCAGCCATTGCACAGATAAACAAGGCAAAGTAGATGATGAATAAAAGAAAAGAGTAGCTTCCAAAAAGGTACTCTATAAATTGAATTACCATTAAATGTACTTGATTAGGGGTTGTTCTATAAAGCGCTTAATTTTATCGGATTCCAGAGGTATTTCCTCGAGCGAAGGCAGTGATAAATGAGAGTATCTCCTTTCCAGGTGCAACAGCGATTTGTAAGCGTGCATACGCATTAGGATGGAGTAGGATTCACTTTTAAATATGAAAGACAAGAAGGATAAAGACTTGCCAGAAGAGATGCGGCCAAGAGCTTTTAAAATTTCTAGCTTTACAACTTGACTACGATATGAAAACAGTGCTATCAGGTGTTGTTCGAAGTCTCTATACAACAACTTCCCAATCGAATTTATTATTCTAGCGCTGAGCTTATCGCTACCATTTTCAAGTAACGCAAGCAAGATCTCTTTGGGAGGAAGTTCCTGTTTGTAAGTCATAATGTGTAAGATTAGAATGTTTTTGTTGTCGGTATTATCAGTCGAAAGGTAAGAATGGAATAGCTGTAGGGACAGTCCGTTCAAGCTCCGAATGGTTTCATAAAGTTCGATAACTTGTAAATCTGAAATTTCGTCCATTGTATGAAACAGTTGTGGTAGCGCAGCAGTTCCCTGTACACGAATCAAATGTTCGCGCACAGCTTTTACTACTCGCTCGTTACTACTTTGCAGCAATTTATCGACAATATCTTCTGGAAGCGGTTCGTTTAATAATGAAAAGTTATCGATAACGTTTATCGTTTTTCTTGGCACCGGGCTATCTCTTTTAAGTAAATTAGTCGCCAAATGCTGCAAATGATTCACCTTTATGATATTCACGATCTGCGCACGATAATCCCCTTTAAAAAGCTCATAATAACTTAACAGCAGCCTTCTAACGGCTCGCATCTGGTAATTGTTTGAAATCGAAACTC
>NZ_JABMCQ010000076.1 GCF_013179575.1 Sphingobacterium shayense
AAAGATGTTATCTTACTCATTGTATCTGGTATAAGGTAATTAAAAGCCCTGTTTCAGAGCCCATTGTGATTTTAAACATTCCGTAATGTACTACGTAATGGGTGATAAAGACGTTCTTTTTAACTATTCGCCAAAATATTCGACGTAATTGTTTTCTGTCTCTGTTAACTTCACGCTGTGCAACTGCACATTCTCTTTCTCAAACAAAGGTTTAAGCTCGTTGAATATTGCTATAGCGATAACCTCGGTCGACGCTTTTTTTCCTTGCATAAAGTCAACATCCAAATTCACATTTTTGTGATCCAACTTATTAACCACCTTCGTCAATATAATTTGCTTCATTAACTTTAGGTCTATAAGGAATCCTGTCTCGGGGTTCACTACTCCCTTTACGGTCACAAATAGTTCGTAGTTATGCCCATGCCAATTTGGGTTAGAACAATTCCCGAAAACCTGTTCATTTTTCTCCAAAGACCAGTCTTCACGATAAAGCTTGTGTGCTGCGCTAAATCTCTCGCGCCTTGTGATATAGATCATACAGCAAATATAGGGCATAAATATTAAATTTTAGTACCTTCATCTTTCAAACGTTTTTACTGCACGATGGACATTTTAGTTGTGGCGGCCACTCGGGAAGAAATATACCCTTCAATCGCCTTTTTAGAAGAACATAATATTCGCTTTCTAATCGGTGGTGTTGGGATGGTACAAACCGCCTTTAGTCTTGGAGTTGCTCTGCAACAAAACCCGACGGATCTTATTGTCCAGGTGGGTATTGGGGGAATCCTAGATTCAAAAGCAATCCTCGGGGAGATCTATCAAATACAACACGATGAGATCTTCGAGTTCGGCGCGCAGGATCACGGAGATTTTCTACCTATGGAATCTCTCGGTTTCGCCAAAACACTATTTTCCGAATCTATTCCAAGTGGTGTTATTCTGCCAAAAGTAAAATCGGCTCGGGGAATCACTGTAAACACGGTTCATGGAAATGTGGATAGCATACAAAAGCTACAAGCGCGTTATTCAACACCGTTGATCGAATCTATGGAAGGGGTCGCGGCTTTCTATGCCGCAGCGCAAACCCAAACAGCTGTCCTGCAATACCGCGCGGTATCAAACTACATAGAGCCGAGAAATCGCAAGAATTGGTTGATAGGACCCGCAATAGAGAAACTGAATGCTTTTTTACGTCAGCTGTTGACAGACCTTGTCTAACACGCTAAAAGAAAATAAGATAAGATCTTATTAAAATATGACATTATTAGCTCCATTTTGCGCAAATTGGGTTACGAAATATCAAGAAATTATAGTAGTTTTGCGATATTCAAAACAGACACAATTTTACAACTGATGAGAGAAATACAATTCAGAGAAGCACTTCGTGAGGCAATGAACGAAGAAATGCGTAAAGATGATAAAATATTCTTGATGGGCGAGGAAGTCGCTGAATATAACGGGGCCTACAAAGTAAGCCAAGGCATGCTTGATGAGTTTGGTGCTAAACGCATTATCGACACACCAATTGCAGAGCTTGGCTTCGCGGGTATTGGGGTGGGCGCAGCAATGAATGGTTTAAAACCAATTATCGAGTTCATGACCTTTAATTTCTCGTTAGTCGCTATAGATCAAATTATCAATGCAGCTGCAAAGATTCGCCAAATGAGTGGCGGTCAATTCTCTTGTCCTATCGTATTTCGTGGTCCTACTGGAAACGCCGGTCAATTAGGTGCGCAGCACTCTCAAAACTTTGAGAACTGGTACGCAAACACACCAGGACTGAAGGTTGTCGTCCCTTCTAATCCATACGACGCTAAAGGTCTTTTAAAATCATCTATCATTGATCCAGATCCTGTTATTTTCATGGAGTCCGAAGTTATGTACGGAGACAAAGGAGAGGTTCCTGAAGAAGAGTATTACCTTCCGATAGGTAAAGCAAACACGATCCAAGAGGGTACCGATGTAACTGTTGTTTCATTTGGTAAAATGGTTCCTCGGGTAGTAATTCCTGCTGTCCAAGAATTAGAAAAAGAAGGTATTAGCGTCGAGCTGATTGACTTACGCTCAGTACGTCCAATCGACTTTCCAGCAATTATTGAATCCGTTAAGAAAACAAATAGACTTGTAGTGGTAGAAGAAGCATGGCCACTAGCATCGATCTCCTCTGAGATAGCATTTAAAATTCAGAAAGATGCTTTCGATTATTTAGATGCTCCGGTTATCCGTGTAACATCTGCAGACGTACCTTTGGGATACGCTCCGACATTAGTGGAGGCAGCACTTCCAAGTGTGGCGAAAGTTGTTAAAGCAGTAAAAGAAGTTTCTTATTTGAAAAAATAAGGACATATCCTATAACTTAAAAAATGGCCTTTACTCAACAGTAAGGCCATTTTTTTATCGCCATCCTGATAAAAATTCACTCGTAGTAATCCTAGAAAATTACTATCTTCACCCTATATAAACAAATACCTGAAAATGAAAACCTTTTATTTAAGCGCGATTGCCCTATGTACCGTGGTTACTTCCTACGCACAAGGTGCGATCGAATTTAAGCTAAATCCCGAAATCGGAAAAGCGCAACAATCGACGATAATGATAACGACAGATATTGACAGTCCACAACCCATAATAATGGACCTACATATGAATACTTCAGCCACTTCGACGAAACTTGAGGAAGGGAATATTTCCTTCGAAACGATGATCAACAGTGTAAAAATGGATATGCAGTCTGGGATGGAAACAGTCAGCTATAATTCCCAAGAAGAGGCGACCGACGAGACAGTAAAGTTGGTTGACAAGCAGTTCAGACCATTAATCGGTCAAAAGATCTCTGCAACGATAAGTCCTAAAGGTAAAACTTTAGACATAATTTTACCTGATGTGGGTGAAAATACGTTGAGTTCATCGAGTTTTGCAAATCAATTTCTTCAATTCCCCGAACACGCAATTAAACCAGGGGAATCGTGGACGACATTAACGGACGTTGAAGACAATCCTATTATGACCAAAATGGAGTTGAATAACACCTTCAAAGAGATAACGGCGGACGGTTATATCGTCTCGTACGTCGGTTCTTTTTTAGATGGAGAAGGTAAAAAACGCGGTACAATCGAGGGCGAGTATCTTTTAGACACCAAAACGTTTATGCCCATTACCTCCAAGGCGATCACCATGTTCGAAATGATGGATACAAAAATAAAGTCTACGGTCGAGGTAACCGTGAACTAACAGATAAACCGAAAAATAGATAAAGAGAAAAGCCCGCAAATAATAAACGGGCTTTTCTCTTTATTCTTCAGTGCTTTTAAGCGTTAACTTCCGATTGATATTGATCAGCAGATAATAAAGTATCTACATCTGCGGCATTGTTCAATTGAACACGGATTATCCAGCCATCACCATAAGGGTCTGTGTTCACCAATTCTGGTGCTGCATCGATAGCATCGTTCACTTCTAAAACTGTTGCTGAAACGGGCATAAATAAATCTGAAACCGTTTTCACAGCCTCCACCGAACCAAACACTTCATTTGCTGCAACCTCTTCGCCGACGGTGTTGATGTCAACGAAAACAATATCGCCAAGTTCGCGCTGTGCGAAATCAGTGATTCCAATAACCGCTTGGTCACCCTCTACACGAACCCATTCGTGATCCTTTGTGTATTTTAACTCTGCTGGAAAATTCATATCTTTTTAGTTTCTTCAAAAATATGACTATCCTTTCATATAAACAAAAATTAAACATTTTCAGTCAAACGAGTGTTTCTTCTCTTCTTGTGTCCACTATTTCCGTATTTTAGAGGATGAATCTGCAAATAGAAAAATTATATGCGGCAGTTAAAAAGCCCTCTCGAAGAGTAATTGGCTTGATGTCCGGGACATCCTTAGACGGACTAGACATCGCTTTATGTACGATCCACGGCAGCGGAAATAAGAGCCGGCTCATTTTGGAGCAATTTATAACCATAGATTATTCGCCAAAATTTAGAAATCAAATCCGAGAAATCTTCGCCAAAAGAGAAATTGACCAACAAGTCCTTTGCGGTCTAAATGCACACATCGGTAACCAGCATGGTGCGATGGTGAACACTGCACTTAAAACATGGGGAATTACAAAAGAAGAAATAGATTGTGTCGCTAGCCACGGGCAAACTGTATATCATGCGCCAAAACGGTTAACAGACGAGAAACGTTTTGGCAATAGCACGTTGCAGATCGGCGATGGAGACCATATTGCAGTTACTACCGGAATCGTCACCATATCTGATTTCAGACAGAAACATATCGCCGCTGGAGGGGAAGGGGCTCCGCTTGCTGCGTATGGAGACTTTTTGCTTTTTACAGATGAAATCGAGAACAGAATACTTCTGAATATTGGAGGCATTTCTAACTTCACATTCCTTCCCAACAAAAACAGTGGAAGAAAGGCCTATGCCACGGATCTCGGCCCCGGAAATACGATGATGAATCAGTTTGCTTTGGCCCATTACGGAATCGAAATGGACAAAGATGCCAGAATAGCTAAAAATGGATCGATAGATAATTCCCTATTAGCAGGTCTTTTAGAAGAGTCGTTTCTAGGGCAAGAGTTTCCAAAAACAACGGGACCAGAGCTTTTTAACCTTCAATACCTTAAAAAGGTACAGGAGCGCACACGCACGACAGAAATTGCAAACGACGACATTATGGCCACGCTTAACATGTTCGCGGCACAGGCAATAGCACAGGGCATCAAAAAGGCTACGCAGGATGTTGAACAATATACCGTTTACGTTTCCGGCGGCGGCTTGCATAACAAGTTGTTATTAGAACATCTTCAAAATACGTTAGCGGGCGTTAAGGTAACCTCTTTTTCTGAGCTAGGTATTAATCCAGACGCAAAGGAGGCCTGTTTATTTGCGGTATTAGCGAATGAAACACTTGCCGGGGGACCAACGAATGTAGAGACAATTAGAGACTCGCCAGCCGTATGTATGGGCAAGCTAAGCTTTCCTTATTGATCGAGTGCTTGGTGTATGTAACGCTTAAAAGGATAAAATCGTTTCGATACCGAAATTACTTGCTCTAAAGATTCTGATCCACAAAGGTCTTTATCACTGACGGCTTGGTAAAGAATGAAACTTTTAAGCTTTAATAGTTCAATATTTGGGTCCTCCGCGGTATATCCTGAAGGAGGACGTTTTAATTTATCCTCACTGGATAAATCTTGGGCTTCCCATCCCCCTTGACTTAAAGCATCGTCTAAGTCTTTACGATTATAATCAATTTCTTGGCGAATCGCATCTAAATGTACTTTCGCAGGACGCCAGTACCCTGCGGCAATAAAACTCTTACCGGGCTCTATATGAAAGTAATATTCGGGACCAGCAAGTTTTCGCCCATCGACAGAGATGCCCGCCGAAAACCAGGTCTTATAGGGTGTTTTGTCTTTCGAAAAACGGGTATCGCGGTAAATACGGAATAAACAACGTCCGGCTTGGATATCGGTATTAATTTGGGGATCAAATTCTGATAATTCAGCAATAAGCGCAGAAATATACTCTTTTACGTTCTCAAGGGCGGTGTCGTATTGCTCGCGTTCCTTTTGAAACCATTCGCGGTTATTATTAACCATCAACTGCTTTAAAAAGCTCATCGTTTGTTCCTCTATCCTCATCGCAGAATGAATTTTAAAAAAATGTACGCTAAAGGTGCAGCCATAAGCAAGCCATCAAAACGATCAAGCACTCCTCCGTGTCCGGGCAAGATATTACCCGAGTCTTTGACACCTAGATTTCTCTTCAGCATGGATTCGACCAAATCGCCTAGCGTACCAAATACACCAATAATCAGTGCAACAATGACCCACTGCATACTTGCAAGTTCCGGAAAGTACCGCGCCAGGTTTAGAGCTACGACAACAGCCAATAGCACACCCCCAATAAATCCTTCCCATGTTTTGTTGGGCGATATTCGCTCAAAAAGCTTGTAACGTCCAAAGCTTCGTCCCGCTAAATATGCACCCGTATCGTTTGTCCATAATAATATTAAAAATCCGAGGGGGATATACGCGTTGTAGGATCCTTTTAGGAAACCAAGAGCAATAAAAAAACAAAACGGAACGGCTGAATATAACAATCCGAATAGGGTATAGGCCACATCAGAAATAGGCTGGCTAGTTTTCCGAAATAACGTGGCAATATATGCGGCGAAAACAAATAGAATTCCGACGAGAAGGCTGTTTATTGGCAGGATATGTAGTAATACTAGGCCCGTAATTCCAGCCATTATAACAGCTGAAAGAATACCGAATGTCTGCAATGGCTTTATCGATTCCGAAGAGACCATGCGATAGAATTCATGCGCACACATTCCTGCCATGATTACAAAGAATGGTACAAAGATATACTCGCCAAACAATACGGCGCCAATAAGAACAATGATAAAGAAGAAACCGGTAATTGCTCTAGTTTTCATCAACAGGATTTATACTTCCATCTTCTAATATATTCTTAGCCGCACCTAACTGTTCATCTCGAACGTAAAGCTCAACTTTCCCGAACTTAAAAGAAGAGTCTTGCTTATTTATCAAAACACTAACAATACCATTTTCTTCTAATACTTGCTTTTCCAATAACGCCGACAATTCATCTGTGTGCGTCTTCAATTTAGTCCAACCTTCTGGCATATCTCTTTTTATTTTGCGTGTATCGATACATAGCGAATATAAAGAAAACGCTAAAAATTAAGCTCCCAAGATACACAATTATTGAATAAGAAAGCCCTTCGTTGACAAACTCCGTATAGTTTTTCCCATTGCGCGCATAGAAAAATGCCGCAACCACAACGCTTGCATTGTTTAAAAAATGTATGAAAACGGACACCCAAATATTTCCGGTCCATAAAAAGAAATAGCCCAAGAATACCCCCAATATCATCCGCGGAAAGAAGCCGTAAAATTGAATATGTATTGCACTGAAAACAATTCCGACAACCCAAATGGAAAGGTGGGGGTTTTTAAAAATGCGCGTGAAGATATTCTGAAGTGCCCCCCGAAAAAAGAACTCCTCGGCAATTCCAGGTAGCACAGCGATAAACAGTATGTTAAGCAACAACTTATCAATTGTGCTCACCATAATAAGGTCCTCTGTCAACTTGGCGGCGCTATCTTCTTGTCTACGCATCCACTCTTCGATATGCTTTATACTTTCTGGAAGAGACATCTCTTTATTCCACTCAGCTATTACGTCCATGAACGGAATGAATGCAACCATAACCGAAACGGCAAGTAAATAGGCTCTCCAATCGGTGGCACGTTGTGCTATGAAAAAGTCAATCTCTTTATTTGAATGCTGTAGCCACATTACAGGCAACAGGAATACACCTATAGAACTACTAGCAGCCAAACTATATCGGAAAAAACTGCTTGACTCTAGAAACGAATTTTCTCCACCAATTAGACCAGAAATTCCTTGGTTCAAGACTGCACCGAAAGCAATTACGATTAATTGTACTACAAAAGTGCAGCATAAGGAGTAAAATAATAAAAACATAAGGTCTCGCCAAGGACTCCGTTGGTCATTTTGAAAATCTTCCATAGAATACTAAATTAATATTTTCGCAAAACATATAAACAACAGAGGGCAAAATTGCCCTCTGTTGTTTATTAATTTACGCGAATCGGATCAGCCGGATCAATCAAATTTATATATGGATAATCATTTATTTCCTCCAACAGGTGTGTTACTGTACGCTCAAGTTGAGGATCTCGTCCTTCAAGAAGATCTTTAGGCGTCTGTTCGACAAAGATATCCGGAGCCACCCCTTTATTTTCTATGATATAATTACCTTGCAGGTCAAATACTCCAAAATTCGGTGAGGTTACCCGCCCGCCATCAAGCAATGGGGGATAGCCAGAAATACCAACAAGAATACCCATCGTCGTGCGACCCACGAGCTTTCCTAGGCCTTTAAAACGAAACATGTATGGCATCATGTCACCACCAGAACCCGCGTTTTCATTAATAATCATGGCTTTAGGACCGTAGATTCCATTTCCAGGTGTCGTAAAACTCTTTCCGTCTCTTATTTTCCAGCCAGAGATAAGTTCTCGAGAAAGCAAATCAATAACATAGTCAGCAACTGAACCCCCTCCGTTATTGCGCTCGTCCAAAAGCAATGCCTTTTTATCCATCTGTGAAAAATAATATCGATTAAAATAGGTGTATCCTTCTGGCCCCGTATTTGGCATGTATACATAAGCTATCTTTCCATCGCTAAGCGCATCGACTTTCTTCCGGTTGCCTTCCACCCAGTCCATCTTGCGAATACTCACTTCATCGGTAAAAGATATTGGCCGCACGATAACCTCTCGGGAGTTCTTCATTGATGGACTGTTATTAACAGACAGAACGACCTGCTTACCCACTGTATTCTCCAAAAGCTCGTATATATTCACTTTATCGTTTAGCGGAATTCCCCCCACGGCAACGATGTAGTCTCCCTGGTTAACCTTGGTACCGGGCTCCGCCAAAGGAGCTCTGAACGAAGGATTCCAATCTAATCGGGTATAAATTTTATTAATCTTGTATCCATTTTCTACAGCCTCCAAATCTGCCCCTAAAACGCCGGTGTTGACTGATGGGGTAGAGGGTTCATCGCCGGGATAAATATAGTTGTGCCCAACAACCATTTCTCCCATCATTTCATTAAGCAGGTACCCTAGATCAGAACGATGACCCACATAAGGAAGAAATTTTTCATACTTTGTCTTCATCGCGGGCCAGTCGACCCCATGCATATTCTCTACATAAAAGAATTCACGTTGCATATTCCAGACTTCATTAAACACTTGTCTCCATTCTGCTTGGGGATCAACAAGCTGCTTTACATCTTTAATCTCAACTTTTCCTGCACCAGGAGCGGGCTTTTGTCCCGCCTCAACGATAAAATAGTCTTTGCCAGTACCGTAGATCATCTTTTTTCCATCTGCGCTAATGGCAAAATCAGATGCATTTTCTATCAAAGTTTTATCTTCAAGTTTTTCCAGATCGTATACGCCTATCTCTCGGCCCCGCCGATAGGTCAGCTTCTTGTCGGTCGAGCCATCTAGCGTATAATATCCCGGCCGCAATGGAAGCGCGATGATACGACCTGCTATATTTTTAAAATCCACTTTGGTTGGGTCTGCTTTCTTATCTTTATCCTCATCCGATTTTTTCTTATCTTTCTTCTTATCATCCTCCTGTTTATCCTTCTTTTTATCGTCTGACTTTTCACCGTCTAATTTTTCTTCATCACTTTCATTTTTAAATAAAGAGGGTGTATCGCTGGAAAGGATAAAAGCATATACATTGAAGTTAACATTCTTTTCGTATGCCGTCATATGTAGCCCAGAATTCGTCAAACCACGGTTCGTGCTAGCGTTAAAAAACAGGTACTTGTTATCCCTGGAAAATGAGGTTCCATTAACCTCGCTCATTCCATCCGTAATTTGGGTCTTTTCTCCAGACAGAAGATTGTACATATACAAGGTTCGTACGCCATTATTTAAACTTTTAACATAAGCAATCCATTTAGAATCATACGACCAGCTTGGGTTAAAATGATTGGATGTGCGGCCTGTACTGCTGCTCAATTTATCATTATCAACTAGGGTAATTTTTTTACTGTCAATGTCTACATAATACAAGTTCAAATGTACATCGTTATAAAAGAGCTTCTTACTATCTGGAGACCATGTCGGACTATGGTAAAACGAGGTTTTCCCCAGTGGAATATAAATTGGATCTTCCCTCGCAAACTGATCGCGCAATACAAGTTCGTAGTTCCCGCTTTTATCCGAAATATAGGAAATCCATTTCCCGTCTGGTGACCACTGCGGGTACCGTTCGTGGGAACCAGGAGATTGAGAAATATTGCGAGCATCTCCTTTTTCTTTAGGAATGGTGAATATTTCACCGCGGTTTTCAAAAAGCGCCCGCTGACCGGTTGGTGAGATGGTGAATGCATTGATGTCTTTACCCATCTCGATATAATGTGGTCGCTTATACATTGCGTCATTGTAAACAGAAATCGACAATGTATTCACTTTTTTAGTGGTCGTATTTAAAACATGTAGCTTCCCGCCATATTCAAAACTAAGTTCACTACCATACCCACTTAAAGTCCTGATATCAAAATCTTTAAAGTGAGTAAGTTGCTCAATTGCCTTCCCATTTACATCATAGCTAAAGATATTAACGGTCTTCTCTCTATCCGACAAAAAGTACACTTTATCACCCAGCCATACGGGCTTAACGTCGTTACTTTTCTCTCCCGGAACCACTTCTATTTCCTTGGTTTGTGTGTCAAATATCCAAATCGAAGGCATTCCGCCTCCGCGGTAGCGTTTAAAAGCGACTCTATCTCGCTCTGTAGGATCCGTATTTTTGATATACGCCCAATATCTACCGTCACCTGAAGGACTTCCTTGGGTTGCCTCTGGCATCATCAAAGGTGTTGCCTGCTTAGCATTTAACGAACTCTTATAAAGCCTTGTGCCCAAGGAATAGGTAAATTCTCGTGTCGTTGTAAAATAAGTCTCTTGATTATTTAACCAACCCCTTAAGATATCACTTGCTGGATGAAACGTAATCCTTTGTGGACTCCCTCCATAGATGGAAACGACATATACGTCAGTATTGCCGTCGTAATTCCCTGTAAAAGCGATTTGTTTGCCATCGGGCGAAAACATCGGATTCTGTTCAACGCCTGGATTTGCCGTTAACCGGCGTGGGTGCTGTCCATCCTTATCTGCGATCCAAATATCACCTGCATAGACAAAAGAAATATGGTCTTTACTTATACTGGGATTCCTTAATAACAACGTTTCCTGTTGGCTATACACTTTGCCACAAACCAGCATACTGGTGGCGAACAGCACGCGCCACAAAATAGAAATAGACCTATTCATAAAATAATTGAGATTAAATCTAAAAGTAATGTTTTTTAGTGTCGGTTGCTATGAAAAAAAGTAACAATATAACCGCACTATATCTATTGACGTGTAGCCGCAAATTGGCCCAGAAATACACAATGAAAAAGGTTTCTTCTGGCTGTATTCTGGTTCCGAACTTAACTGACTGCTTTTTATAGAAGCTTGTGTTTGAAAGGATAGCATGGGATTTCGCCACACAATCGGATAAGCAAATCTAGACCATTCCATAATCCGAGAAAATGCGAACTATCGAATTTCTGAGCATCGACAAAACATACCTGGTGAAAAAGAAACAAGAACCTCCCTTACTACTTCGCTACCAATTTATATGGAATTAAATAGGCGCTATATATTTCTATATAGCGCCTCTTATACTTTTTAGGAAAACTCTGTTACTATTGATCTTCGGAAACGACTCCTTCATCGACGAGCACACGTCCGCAATGTTCACAGATAATAATTTTTTTACGCTGGCGTATTTCCGATTGCAACTGAGCAGGAATTTTGTTGAAACAACCAGAACAACTATCACGTTCGATCGATACAACAGCTAATCCGTTACGGAATGACCCACGCAATTTGTTGTACACCTTTAACAAACGATCATCAATTTTCTTAGTCGCCGCCTCTACTTTACCCGATAGTGCATCTTCTTCTTTCTGTGTTTCAGAAGTAATTGTTTCCAATTCCTTTTTCTTCACGTCTAGTTCATCTTTACTATAGCCAAGAGATGTGTTCGTACTTTCGTAAAGCTCCGTTTTGTTTTTAATCTCAAATTCCGTCTCACGAATACGTTTCTCACAAACCTGAATTTCCAAACCTTGGATTTCAATTTCTTTTGAAATTGCATCGTATTCACGGTTGTTTTTCACTTCGTTGAGCTGACCTTCGTATTTTTTGATCGCGCCCTGCGCATCTTTGATCATGTTTTTACGCTTCACGATTGAATCTTCCAAATCATCAAGATCTGTTCTGATTTTTTCGATACGTGTATCAAGACCAGCAATTTCGTCTTCAAGATCTGCGACCTCAATAGGCAACTCGCCACGCACCTGACGAATCTTATCAATCTTCGTATGAATGGACTGTAACGCCCACAGTGCTTTTAACTTTTGTTCTACGGTTTGTTCCATTTAACTGTAGTAATTTATAGGATTTGTGTCTATTTCTGTCAATAGGACAGCAAAGTTAACAAATTTTTTCCGAATTATATCCATTAATAAATCTTGCGTAAATTGTTCACTTTCAAAATGTCCGATATCAGCTATGATTATCTGTTGCTCGGCATCAAAGAATTCATGATATTTATAATCGGCAGTGACAAAAATATCAGCTCCAGATCGTTTAGCTTGATCAAGTAGAAATCCTCCTGCGCCACCGCACACCGCTACACGGCTTATTTTTTTGTTAAGAAGCTTCGTGTGTCGAATTACTTGCAGATTCAGTTTTTCCTTAAGATAGGCTAAAAAAACTTTCTCCTCCAGTGCTTCTGGCAAATTCCCGATCGCGCCAGAACCCACTTGCTGCAATGTATTTTCCAATTTTATAATATCATACGACACTTCTTCATAGGGGTGTGATGCATACATCGAGAGCAGAATACTTCGTTTGCGGTTTTCTTGAAATACGACTTCTATCTTTGTTTCCTCCACTCGTTCTGGCACCCCAATGGTACCGATTGTTGGATTGGCGCCTTCTACGGCGCGAAAAGTTCCGTACCCAGCAGAGTTATAGCTACACTCGTCATAATTTCCGATCGAACCTGCACCTGCGACAAAAAGGGCCGCTCGAACAGATTCAACATGAGTCCTAGGTACATATACTGCAAGTTTCCTTAATAAGCCCTGTTTAGGTGCCAATACAGCCGTTGACTGCAAATTTAGTTTCTGTGCAATTTTACTACTAACACCACCATAGATATTATCAAGATTGGTATGTATAGCATAAAGCGCAATTTTATGGCGGATAGCCTTTATAACGACGCGTTCTACATAGTTTTTTCCGGTAATTTTTTTTAGCCCCGAAAAAACAATTGGATGGTGGGAAATGATAATATCACATCCTTTTTGTATGGCCTCTTCAACGACTTCTTCGGTGCAATCTAAGGATATTAATGCTTTCTCAATCTCATCTTCAGGGTTTCCGACTAAAAGCCCTGAGTTATCATATGATTCTTGGTAGGCCAGGGGAGCGATCTCCTCTAGATATTCCGTTAACTCTTTAATCTTCATTTTTACGACTTTGATCAATATAATCCGCTCCGTATGCTTTTATATGCATTTTAAGCAAACTGCGGTATTCTCCAATTTTAACCCAATATGTGATAAAATATACGATGTTTAATATAAACGCTATTATCAATATAAAAGGAGGTAAAGGGATGTTTCTTATCAAAAATGTCCATGCAAAAAGCATTCCCCATTTTTGGGTAGGACGTTCCTCAATTTCTACTTTCCGATCATAAAATTCATTATTCAATGAGTCGGTTAACCGGCGAACAACCTCAAAGTTCCAATAAATATTAAAAAAAGGGACCGCTACAAACCAGGCTTGATTCGGTAAAATATTTTGATTTTCTTTTTTAATAAGTTTTAGTGTACTATATATAGTATAACCAAAAAATATCCAGACTATAATCATAAAAATGCCCCCAATAATCGCATAACGCAACATCTCTTGGGTCACTTCCGTGGACAACATTTCAAACATTTTGTGCTATTTAATCCGTGTTCATATATAATAAAAAGATGGTGGGTTTCTTATGCAGATCGACCTTTTTACCTTTCCATTCCTTTACACTATTGGTACGAATATACTCATCCTGAGCCGTCAAATTACAAGCAATACATAATTTAGTTTCTCCTTTACAGCTTTTAAGCAACTCATCCCACAACGCGTTGTTACGAAAGGGCGTTTCTATGAACAACTGAGTTTGATCTTCCCGTTGCGATTGAGATTCAAGTTCCTTTATTTTAGCCGTTCTTTCGCGCTTGTCGATTGGCAGGTACCCGTGAAAAGCAAACTTTTGTCCACTGAATCCGGAAGCCATTAGCGCGAGTAGTATAGAACTTGGCCCTACTAGCGGAACCACTTTAATACCTCGTTTATGTGCCGCGGCAACTACTAAAGCCCCCGGATCAGCAACACCAGGACATCCTGCATCGGACATTAATCCAATATCCCTTCCCTGTATCGCCGCTTGTAAAAGAACGTCGTAATCGACACTATCACGCGCATGTTTACCATAATCATGGATGACAAGATCTTGCTGTAATATATTCAGCCCAGTCTGTTTGATGAACCTGCGCGCTGTTTTTTCGTTTTCCACAATAAATTCGCGAAGATTCAAAAGAATGTCTTGGAGAAACAGTGTGTAGGACTTGTGTTCAGCCTCTTGGGCCAATGGTACAGGCAATAGATATAACGTTCCTAAGGGCATAGCCAAAAATACTAAATATTGACTGTATTATCGGTAACGC
Organism: Sphingobacterium shayense; assembly: GCF_013179575.1. GTDB lineage: Bacteria > Bacteroidota > Bacteroidia > Sphingobacteriales > Sphingobacteriaceae > Sphingobacterium > Sphingobacterium shayense. Next base: position 14,438 of record NZ_JABMCQ010000076.1, read on the forward strand.
TTTACAATCCAAAAAAAAGAAATTTGAGTTTTCAAGTTTATTTAATAATTTGGTCCCGATTAATAAGGTTATAATCAAATGACTACACAAATTACAGCGGGTGTAAAAATATCAGTAGAGGTTGTCTACCAACCCGAATACTCAAATCCCGAGAAGCAACACTATATGTTTTCTTATCAGATTACCATAGAAAATATGAGTGAATTTACTATTCAGCTCCTCAATAGACATTGGGATATTTTCGACACTTCTGGAGAACGGCGTACAATCGATGGAGAGGGTGTAGTAGGAGTACAACCTGTACTTTCCCCTGGAGATGTCCATCAGTATGTCTCTGGGTGTAATCTAAACAGTGAAATAGGCTATATGCAGGGAACTTATCAAATGATTAAACAGGTTGATGGAACTACTTTCGATGTTGAGATTCCAAGATTTGAGTTAATAGCTTCCTTCAAGCTAAATTAGTTTTTTAATCCCAACGTAAATTAATTCGCGAATAATATCCCAAATCGCGATTACCGCAAATATTTACTTATTTTTGTGCTTGGATAGTTGTGTAGATTCAATACTTAAATAGGACCCTACAAACAACTTTATGTATTGGAAACTTAATTCATGAAAAAGTTATCAATATCGGTTTAATTAGAAACTTTGTAAATATCTGGTTTACAGTTAATTAAAAATTAATAGTGAGTATATTATCGACGGAACAGGTTAGTCATTCCTTTAATGATCGTTGGCTTTTTAAGCAGCTACATTTTGGCCTTCAAAAAGGGGATCGCGTTGCACTAGTAGGAATCAATGGCACGGGTAAGAGTACCCTTTTAAAAATACTAGCAGGCATCGTAATTCCTACAGAAGGCAAGGTTGTTAGTGAAAAAGGAATTAAGATAGGATTTCTGAATCAAGAACCTAACTTTACCGGGTTAAAAACCGTTAATGATTTTATATATTCTTCCGATAATGAGCAGCAACAACTTATAAAAGAGTATGAGGAGTTACTGGCCATGGACGATATCGACCACGATAAACTTGCACTATTAACAGATAAAATATCCTCATTGGAGGCGTGGGAATATGAGCACAATATAAAGACAATTTTAAATCGCCTTCAAATTTCCGATTTCGATCAAGACATACATAGTTTATCGGGCGGACAGAGAAAACGCCTATCACTTGCGAAGTTACTTATTGACGAACCAGACATATACATATTAGATGAGCCAACCAACCATTTAGATATTGAAACAATTGAGTGGTTAGAAAAACTTCTAAAAACTGGCAATAAAACTGTTCTTCTGGTGACACACGATCGTTATTTTTTAGACAATGTTTGCAATGAAATTCGTGAGCTTGATAGGGGAGAGGTTTACACTTATAAAGGTAATTACACCTACTTTCTCGAGAAAAAAGCAGAACGGGAAACGATAGATGTGGCGATGGCGGACAAAGCGCGCAACTTACTCCGTCGTGAGCTGGAGTGGATGCGGAGGCAACCAAAAGCGCGTGGTACAAAATCGAAATCGCGCATAGAAGCTTACTACGATCTAGAAGATAAAGCGAAGGGACCGTCCAAAAATGAAAACGTTAAATTATCTGTAAAGGTCGCGCGACAGGGATCTAAAATTCTAGAAATTGAAAATATCAGTAAAAGTTTTTCGAACCAAAATCTGATTGAAAATTTCAGCTACGTTTTTAAAAAATTCGACAGGATTGGCCTAGCCGGAAAAAACGGAACAGGAAAGTCTACCTTCTTAAATTTGATAACCGAGCAAATCACCCCAGACCGTGGTGAAGTTATCGTCGGTGAAACGACAACCTTTGGCTACTATAAACAGGGAGGTTTAGAGTTCAATGATTCAGATCGTGTTTTAGACGTCGTCAAGAATGTTGCCGAATATATAGAGATGGCTAACGGGGATAACCTTACGGCGTCCCAATTGTTAACTCTGTTTTTGTTTCCTCCAGAGAAACAATTTAACATGGTCAGTAAATTAAGCGGGGGAGAAAAAAAGAGGCTCCAACTAATGCGAGTGCTCATGAAAAACCCAAACTTTTTGATTCTCGATGAGCCGTCCAATGATCTAGATATTGACACCTTAAATGTCCTGGAAGAATTTCTTGAGAACTATCCCGGGATTTTAATATTAGTGTCCCATGATAGGTACCTAATAGATAAACTGACGGAACAACTTTTTATATTTGAAGGAGAGGGTAAAATTCGTGTTTACAACGGCAACTATGCTGATTACAAAACCGAGTTAGAAACATTACAAAAAGAAGAAAAAGCGGCATCGAAAACCAAAGAGAAAATAGCAGAGCCCGTAAATATCAAACAGGAAGAAAAAAGAAAACTCTCATATAAAGAGCTTTTGGAATACGAGTCGTTAGAAAAAGAAGTCGAAGGAATTGAAAACAAAATTGTTGAAATTGAATCCGAAATGGGTAATACTTCTGACTATTCTAAAATAAGCGATCTTGCAAAAGAAATCGAAAAGCTAAAGCAAAGCCTCGACCAAAAATCGGAGCGGTGGATTGAGTTGGCAGAATTTATTTAATGTTTCACGTGAAACTCTAAACAGCAGCAGTTCCACGTGAAACCCATCAAGACAAAATGTTTAAAAAATACAATGTAATTGTTGTCGGCGCCGGACACGCCGGATGTGAAGCAGCAGCAGCAGCAGCAAACTTAGGTTCATCAGTTTTGTTAATTACCATGAACATGGGGGTTATCGCACAGATGAGTTGTAACCCCGCTATCGGAGGAGTCGCTAAAGGACAGATCGTTCGAGAGATCGACGCAATGGGTGGCTACACTGGAATCATCGCGGACAAATCCACGTTGCAGTTTCGAATGCTGAATAAATCAAAAGGTCCCGCGATGTGGAGTCCACGATCACAAAACGACCGTATGCGTTTCGCCGAAGAATGGCGTCTAACGTTAGAGTCGTTACCTACCTTGGATATGTGGCAAGATACCGTAAAAGAAATCATCATCGAAAACGAACAAGCAAAAGGCGTCATCACTTCACTCGGCATTCGGATCGAGGCAGATGCTGTCGTTCTAACCAATGGGACGTTTTTGAATGGTTTGATTCATATCGGTGAAAAGAAATTCGGCGGAGGCCGCACCGGTGAAAAAGCGGCTACAGGCCTAACCGAGCAATTAGTTTCGTTGGGGTTCGAATCAGGACGAATGAAAACAGGAACACCCCCACGTGTAGACGGTCGGTCTTTAAACTACTCTGTCATGGAAGAGCAGTGGGGAGACCATGAAGGTGGACGATTTTCTTTCACAGATGTTGAAATACCAAAACAACAACGCTGTTGTTGGATCACCTACACAAATGATAAAGTACATGACGTATTAAAAACGGGGTTCGATAAATCACCAATGTTCACAGGCAGAATCAAAGGTTTAGGACCGCGTTATTGTCCATCAATCGAAGATAAAATAAACAGATTTGCGGAGCGAGATCGGCATCAAATATTCGTGGAGCCAGAAGGCTTTCAAACAGTAGAAATATACGTAAACGGATTCTCTACTTCACTCCCCGAAGATGTTCAACAAAAAGCGCTGCGACTGATCCCGGGATTTGAAAATGCCAAAATGTACAGGCCTGGATATGCGATCGAATATGATTTTTTTCCACCTATGCAATTGGATTTAACTCTAGAAACATTACGCATTAAGCATCTATTTTTTGCCGGCCAAATAAATGGAACTACTGGATATGAAGAAGCAGCTGCCCAAGGATTTGTCGCGGGGATCAATGCACATCAACGCATCAATGACAAAAAAGAATTAATACTAAAACGTTCTGAATCATATATCGGCGTTTTAATCGATGACCTCGTTACTAAAGGAACTGAGGAGCCATACCGTATGTTTACGTCCAGAGCAGAGCACCGCCTTTTACTGAGACAAGATAACGCCGATATACGCCTCACTCCCTTAGCATACAAATTGGGTTTAGTAGGGGAGGATAGACTACAAAAGGTCAAGAAGAAAATTGAAAATGCAGATCAAATCGTAACGTACTTAAAAAAATATAGTGTTGCACCGGAGCT
>NZ_JABMCQ010000077.1 GCF_013179575.1 Sphingobacterium shayense
GGGGGATTTAGGTTCCTTTTCTTTTTTTGGGTCTTTGTGTATCGTATTCTCTTTTTTCGGGAGATTCTCAATATTTTCTAAAAATGCGAAGTCGTTGCTTTCTATTATGATACCAGCCGCATCCATTATAAAGTCGTACGTGTAAATTGGAGATGCAAACCGTACAGCTAGCGCAACTGCATCTGAGGTCCGCGAGTCAACCTCAATTTTCTTTTTGCCGTCTGAACAGATAAGTTTTGCGAAAAATATACCGTCGATAAGGTTGTAGATAAGGACTTCTTGAACTTCTATTTGAAAGTTTTCAGCGAAGGTTTTGAAAAGATCGTGAGTCAAAGGACGACTAGGATGCATCTTCTCAATTTCAACGGCAATAGCCTGTGCTTCAAATCCTCCAATAATAATTGGGAGCCGTCGGTTTCCGCCAATTTCTCCAAGTACCAATGCATAGGCGCCTGATTGTGTTTGACTATACGATAGTCCAACGATATCTAATTTGATTTTCTTCATTCTTCTCTGACAGATTACAAAGATGAGAATATTCGTGACAAAATAAAAACGCTGGCTATTAATTGTATATAACTAAGCCTATTTAAAATTAATCTTAAGAGCACTTTTAGCGTTCATATATCGAGCTATTTCAGGGCCCAGCCCCTGAGAGGAGCCGGGTAAAACTGGGTTTCTAACCTTTAGTATAGAAAAATCAATCTTTAAATGCTTTAATAGCCTCTGTCAGCTTTGGGACAATCTCAAAAGCATCTCCGACAATCCCATAATCGGCAACTTTAAAAAATGGTGCATCAGGATCTTTATTGATGACAACGATTGTCTTGGATGAGCTAACACCTGCTAAGTGCTGTATTGCTCCAGAAATTCCAATAGCAATGTACAAATTTGGACTCACAACTAGTCCGGTTTGACCTACGTGTTCAGCATGTGGACGCCATCCTGCATCAGATACCGGCTTAGAACAGGCTGTTGCTGCTCCAAGAACATCAGCAAGCTCTTCGATAATTCCCCAATTTTCGGGTCCCTTTAGTCCTCGTCCGGCAGAAACGACTACCGTCGCTTCTGGCAGTGACACTTTATTAGTAGCACGAACAATCTCCGTAATTACGGTTGAAAGGTCGCTCGGAGAGATTTGCGCTTGAAACGCTTCTATCTGAACCGGTACCCGCGTTTCTGTTATTTCTACACTATTAGGTGCGAGCGAAATAACTTTTGTGGTAGCGCTTAATTCATCTGTCGCAATCGCTTTGCTAGAGAAGACATTTTTCTTTAACTGCCAAGCGTCCCCATTTATGGTTGGTAGGCTTGAGGCACCGTCACATAGAGCTCCGTTTAATTTTACAGCTACCCGCGGTGCTAATCCTTTTCCAGTGAAAGTGTTTGATAGAATTATCGTTTTTGCGTCGATACTTTTTGCAACATCAGCGATCAATTGCGCATACGCTTGATTCGCGAACTGATTAAGTTGCTCATTTTCTATTTTGACTATTTTATCGGCTCCAAATTGTGCAAGCTTTTCTAGTTCGGACTGTGCAACAGTTCCAATGCTTAATGCGTGCACTTGAACTCCAAGCATCTCTCCAATAGCTTTCCCATAAGAAACAGCTTCAAATCCAGATTTTTTAAACGCGCCCTCGACGTTTTCTATATATACTAATACTGACATATTCTACCTTTTGACTAATGATTATATAACTTTTGCTTCCCGATGCAACAATTCAACCAACTGAGCTACGTTGTCTTTATCAATTAAGTTTACAGTTCCACGTGGCGTCGGTGACTCAAAATTTATAATTTTTGACAATTGACTAACGTCAACAGCGTCGATTACGTCCAGTGGCTTCTTACGGGCATCCATGATACCGCGAACATTCGCAATTTTTGGTTCAGCAACTCCTTCGGCGGTGCCTACTACCACGGGAAGGCTTACTGTTAATATTTCTTTTCCCCCCTCAATCTCTCGCTCAATTGTCGCCTCGTTACTTATAATATCTAATTTTTTAGCTATTGCGACGGAAGGTAATGACAAGAGCTCTGCAACATAGCTCTGTACTTGTGCTCCATTATAATCAATTGATTCTTGTCCGGTTAAAATGAGATCGAATGGGTTGGTACGGACATAGTTAGCAATTTGATTAGCCACAAACCAGGCATCTCTAGGTGCTGCATTTATACGAACAGCTTGGTCTGCTCCACAAGCCAACGCTTTTCGAATCGTAGCTTCCGTGGAAGCTTCCCCTACGTTTAAAACGGTAACCGTCCCGTTACCGTTTGCGGCTAGTTCGATCGCTTTTGCGAGCGCTATTTCATCGTAGGGATTGATGATAAATTGAATACCGTTTTCGTTGAATGAGGTGTTACTTTCGGTAAACGTTATCTTTGATGTAGTGTCTGGCACGTTGCTAATACAAACGAGAATTTTCATCATAATCAATATTTAAGTTTTATGCGTTGATGTTGCTCTTTAGTTTTAAGAGCAATACCTCTTTCACAAACGTATCGATTTTTGCAAGTAAAAGCAAGATCCATCCAGACCCTTTTATCTTGCGATAGCATACGCTCTGGTTTCCAAAAAAACGGTTATCTCCATAGTTTTGTTGCCAAAATATATCTTAATTGTACTTTTCGTTGTCTTTGCGATATTATTTTAACGAAAAAATTGTTAAAACTTAATCGTCAATTAAATGTCATTTTTCTATGCTAGCATAGTATTTGGTTTGAAAGCTTGTTGACAATCTCGTTTATTAATTTTGTAGTTTTGTCTCGCAAAACAGTAGATAATGACGACAAGATTAGAAGAATTACAGAATTTCTTGGCAGAAACGCCAAACGACCCTTTTTTGAAATATGCGATAACGATGGAGTATAAAAAGTTGGGCGAAAATATAAAAGTAAATGAAGGATTTGCTGATCTAATAACTAATCATAGTGAGTACGTCGGATCCTATTATCATTATGCAAAATTTTTGGAAGAGCAAGGCGAGCTAGAGAAATCACTGGATATTTATCAACTTGGCTTAGAGGTGGCAAAACGAGTCGGCAATCGTCATGCGTACAATGAACTCTTTGCTGCATTTAATTTGGCGAAGGGTTTTGATGAAGATGAATAGGGTCTACTAATAAAATATAGGTTTTAGATTTTGTGGTATCTTTTTTGATAAAGTTAGTACAAATGTGAAATGATGCGCCTTGTTGTATATTTAAGTGGACTTTTGATAGCTCTATTCGTAGTGATTAGTTGCATAAACACTCGCAAAAATGCAGGGCTAGAAAGCAATAAGTTTGTTAAAGCTACAGAGGGACGCGTCGTTGGAACCTATTATGGTGATTTACCCTGTATTGATTGTGACGCAATTTCTACCATATTGACGCTTACCGGCGATAAAGCATATAAATTAGATTATATTTACCTGGGTAAAAATCCCAAACCATTTTCTCGTACCGGAACTTGGGATCTAAAGAACGGTGAGCTAAATCTCGATGGATTAGATTATAAGTATAAGGTCGAACCCAACCAACTACGGCAACTGGATTTGTCTGGAAACGAGATTACAGGTGATTTAGCAGACCGATATGTATTACGTTTTGCTAACGAGTAACTTTCTCAATATATATTATTTTCTGTCCAGATTAGTGATTTTGGCAAATCTCCGAAAGTTTGTTAACAACGAAGTCCACCTCTTCCTTCGTATTGAGTTTGCTAAAGGAAAATCGTACCGATGGTCGTTTCGTGTTTGGGTTGATCGCTTGCAACACATGACTACCGATATCGGAACCCGAACTACAGGCGCTACCTCCTGAGGCAGATATGCCTGCAATGTCTAAGCTGAATAGGAGCATGTCTGCAATGTCAGTACACGGTAACGATACGTTTAGAACTGTATATAACGAATTTTCTGTTGTTTGGTTACCATTGAATTGCACGTCAGGAATAGCATCAATTAGCCGTTCTCTCATGTAATCTTTAATCCCTTGAATATAGACTTGGTGAGTATCCATGTGTTGATAAGCAAGCTCCAGAGCCTTTGCTAGCCCCACAATTCCATAAACGTTTTCGGTACCACCGCGCATATTTCTTTCCTGTGCTCCGCCGTAAATGAAAGGCTTTATTTTGTTCCGACCGTTTATATACAAAAATCCGATACCCTTGGGACCATGGAATTTATGAGCGGATCCTGTAATAAAGTCAATATTTAACTCGGCAAGGTCATGTTTATAATGTCCCATCGTTTGCACTGTATCCGAATGATACACTGCCTCGAATTCTCTGCAAATATCTGAGACGCTTCTTATATTCGTAAGCGTGCCAAGCTCATTATTTGCATGCATCAACGACACTAGGCTACGAGGATTATTAGCTAAAAGTTCGCGTAAATGTTCTAAATCTATATTTCCTTCCTTATCTACTCGAACGAAGCTAAGTGTTATCGATCCCTGCTTCTGTTGCTCCTCTAAAGTATGGAGCACCGCATGATGTTCCAACGGAGAAGTGATAGCATGGGTAAGTGCCAGGTCCGTAATCGAGCGAACAATGGCCATATTATCTGCCTCTGTACCACCTGAGGTAAAAAAAATTTCCGAAGGTGATGCTTTTAATAAGGAGGCAATTGTTTTTCTTGCTCTTTCTACTGTTGTTTTTCCTTGACGTCCATGCGCATGAATTGAAGAAGGATTACCGAACTCGAGCTCCATAGTCTCGGTCATTGCTTTTATGACCTGGGGGTCTAATGGAGTTGTTGCGGCATTATCGAAATATACTTGCATGGTGCAAAAATAAGTAAACCAACTGTAATTTGAAATTCATAAAAACGTCTAGCTTCTTTTTTTAATCATTGGATAAAGGGAGATACACCCGCCAATTAATATAAGATAAAGAATTAGGTCGCCATATTTAGTGTAGAAAGTTAGATCCTCGTTAAGATTGATCTCCTGTGATAATGCTGTCGGGCTCCACCACGAGGTTTGCTGTACGATATCGCCACGTTGGTTGATAAAAGCAGATATCCCTGTGTTAGCTGATCGAGCAACCCAGCGTCTGTTTTCGATAGCACGTAGCTTGGCGTATAAAAGATGCTGATCTTTTCCTGAAGTGTTTCCCCACCAACCATCATTGGTGACGATAGCAATAAACTGAGCACCCTTCTTCACATATTCAGTAATGTAGTTCCCCCAAATTGACTCATAACAAATAACAGGAGCGGCGCCGATACCACTTTGTGAATAAAAAACCGATGGCTCATCTTGACTCCCGTAGCCGCCGGTCGCACCTCCAAAATGTGCAAATAGGGGTTTCATAAAGCTTAGAGCCTTACCAAAAGGAAGCTGCTCCACTCCTGGCACCAGCTTGGATTTATGATAAAACTGTAATTTACTTGATTGATCGACTAAGACGGCAGCATTAAACGGCTCCAAATATTTTCCGTTTCCCAAGTCCCGAGCAGTCCGAGTTTTAGGGGTGTCATAAATACCCACACTTTCTATACCTGATAATACGCTCCCATTCCTAAAATCATTTAAGAAAACCTGAATTTTTTCATATACGGTGGTGCTTCTAAATTCATCTTCGACGAGATAGTTTTGAGAGGAAATTGCGGTTTCTGGCCAAATAAAAAACTCTGTATTAGGTTTAGCAATTTTCTTTGATAGACGGATCAACGTGTTGAGTTGCTGGTCTGCTGGAATTGGTCCGAATTTTCCATAAGGATCAATATTTGGTTGTACGACTACTACCTCCGACGGGTTTATGTGTTCTTCAAACTTAGAATATTGTAATAGTGATATAGCGCAAGGAACAATGATGACGACGAGGGCAACAATAACAAGTCTCCTATTATTATACACCTCAACATTCGCGATTTTTTGCTGTAAAATTAAAAAAGTAATAATATTGACTAACCATATCCATATCGTGCCGCCAAAAACTCCGGTGACGGAGTACCATTGAATCAATTGATGAAATCCGGCAAAACCATTTCCTAGTGTCATCCAGGGAAATGCAAGATCCCACCACTGATGTAAATATTCATAACCGACCCAGAAACAAATAAGCCCTAAAAAAGCGAGACCAATGGAAGATTTCTTCCGTAATTGATAATATAATCGAAAAACTAGTGCCATGAGTATTGGGGCTAGTCCGAATGGTATTAATGATATAAATAACGCAATATAACTGGGTAGATACGCGCTCATCGCATTGTAGACCCAATATATTGAAGCGGTATTCCAAAGAAACCCGGTCAGAAACGCAAGACTAAAAATTTTACGCCCTTTTCTCGAGTAATCGCCTCTTATTACCCTTTCTATTGCAATCAACAATGGCACAAATGCTACCCACAGGATGGGACTACTGTAAGGGATCGGTGGCCACGCGAGCCATAACAATACAGCGCTTAAGGTTGATAAAAGATAGTTATTTCTCACGTACTAAAGCTGGGATAAAAGTTCTTGTTTCTTATTTTCGTATTCGGCTTGCGTAATTAGTTGACGATCGTAAAGAGATTTAAGCTTTCGTAGCTTTTGTGTTAGCTCATCTTCCTCGATTGTTTTGGTCGCTGAACTAGGAGTTGGGTTTATTTGTTGTGATAGGTCTTTAGCTGTCGGCGTATCCGTGCCTAGATCATTTTGTGTCTGCAAATTATTTTCCGCGTTTTGGCGTGGCGGATTAGATGTTTGAATACTTCGTGAGGAAATCGATGTGTCAGGAACTGATGGTTCGTTTTTTAAAATAATTGGAACGGTTTGAGCTTTTGGTTTTTCGACAATCGGTTTTTGTTTTTTTGGATTGTTAACTTCTTGTAAAATGACTTTTATTAATTGATAAAGCTTCCTAGCTTGTACTTTCGGGATATAATCAACTGTCAAGTTTTCTCCTGTGAAGGGGATAACAGTCACTTTGGAACCGAATATTTCTTCTTTAAACGCAATATCTTTTATATTTTCCCATGGGAAAATCTCGAAATTAGTGGCTAGTCCCAGTTTAGTAAATTCACATAGAAAGATTCGCGTGTTACTAATTGTGATGCTATCGGGTAGTAAGGTTACTGCAGGTTTTTTTTGAACAGCAATGTACTGTACCTGTTCGGCAGGCTCCAACATATCTAGTATTTTAGAATGGATCTTTTCAACCACTTTGGGATCCTGTCCATCTTGAAGAAAGTTTGCTACACTCATTGTATGTGAAATGTTGTAAAAAAATAATATTCCCTTTGGGTCACTAATTGTGACAACCGGCAACGCAAAATACAAATTCTCCTTTAATTGGATTGTTCTCAAAATGTAATTTAAGCTCAGTCAAAGTTCCTCGAGCATTTTCTTCATAAAGTTTACTCAATTCGCGGGAAATCGATGCGTTTCTATCGGCACCAAAATATTGAATAAATTCATCGATTGTTTTTAAGATCCTATGTGGAGATTCGTAAAAAATCATTGTCCGTGTTTCCTCGCTTAAGGCTTTCATTCGTGTTTGTCTGCCTTTTTTTACGGGGAGGAAACCTTCAAAACAGAAGCGATCGTTTGGTAGTCCGGAGTTCACTAGGGCAGGTACGAACGCTGTAGCCCCAGGGAGGCATTGTACTTCTTGGCCTTCTTTAATCGCTTCACGGACCAACAAAAAGCCAGGGTCTGAAATAGCCGGAGTACCCGCGTCGGAGATTAAAGCAATATTTTGTCCCTCTTTTAAGAATTTTATAATTTCTGCAACTGCTTTGTGTTCATTATGTTGATGATGGGCGAAGACTTTGTTTTCTATTCCGAAATGCTTTAGAAGAGGAGCACTTGTACGGGTGTCTTCAGCTAAAATTAAGTCGACTTCCTTTAGAATGCGAATTGCCCGAAGTGTCATATCTTCCAGATTTCCAATCGGCGTTGGTACAATATAAAGCATGCCCAAAGGTAGGAAATTAAAAGTGTAAAGTTTGAAAGGAGTGGGGAGGAGAGGAGGAATTTTAATGAATTATGTAAGCGGTTGAAGTTAATCTTCAATGCTTACATAATCATCACCATCATACCCTAATTCTTGTAACTCTAAAAAGAGGTCTTGTTCGAAAATTTCTAGATCTTTTAACATAATACTATAATTTAAATATTTATATAACAAATATAGCTCGTCAATATGAATCAAAAATTACGAGCGTATCAATAAATTGTTAATTCCTGTTTAATTGGTTTAAAAATATTAAAAATTTTCAATAAAACGTCGAAAATAATATATTTTCAGTAATAAAAATGTAAAAATATTGTATTTCTCCTTAATACTGTCATTTTCATTTACACTTCTTATCTTTGTGTTTTCTAAAATAGTTGCTCAAATATGTTACAAATTAGTTATATCCGGGAGAACAGAGATGAAGTGCTAGAACGATTGGCTGTCAAGAATTTTACAGATGAAGCGTTGGTGGACCACTTAATTCAGCTCGATGAGTCGCGTCGTAAAATTCAAAATGAATCGGACGCACTTGCTGCAGAAGCGAACACGGTAGCAAAAAAAATCGGTGAATTCATGCGTCAAGGCAAGAAAGAGGACGCTGAACTCGAGAAATCTAAGTCTTCTGGATATAAAGAAAAAGTAAAAAAACTTACTGATAAGCTTGCGGAAATTGAGCAAGAATTGAATGATAAAATTGTTCTTCTACCCAATTTACCTCATCTATCAGTCCCGAGAGGGAGGCTTCCAGAAGACAATGAAATCGTGCTTGAAAATGGATCGGTTCCGCATCTGCAAGAGAATGCTTTGTCCCATTGGGACTTATTAAGTAAGTATGATATTGTTGATTTAGAGCTCGGGGTTAAGGTTACCGGAGCTGGGTTTCCAGTTTACAAAGGTAAAGGAGCGCGGTTGCAACGAGCATTAATAAACTTTTTTTTGGATCAAGCTGCAGACGCTGGATATAACGAAGTTCAAGTTCCAGTTATGGTAAACGAATCTTCAGCATTTGCAACAGGACAACTTCCTGATAAAGAGGGTCAGATGTATTACGTTGCGGAGGACGATTTATACTTAATACCGACAGCGGAAGTACCAGTTACCAATTTATATCGTGATGTAATTGTTAAAGAGGAACAATTTCCGATAAAACATTCGGCCTATACACCGTGTTTTCGTAGAGAAGCTGGATCCTATGGAGCGCACGTACGCGGTTTGAATAGACTTCATCAATTTGATAAAGTAGAAACCGTTCAAATCGTTCATCCCGATAAATCCTATAAAGTGCTGGAAGAGATGAGTCTGTATATTCAAAGTCTATTACAGAAGTTAGAATTACCTTATCGCGTTTTACGGTTATGTGGTGGCGATATGGGCTTTACATCTGCGCTAACCTATGATATGGAGGTCTATAGCGCTGCTCAGGAGCGGTGGCTAGAAGTTTCATCAGTCTCCAATTTTGAAACTTATCAATCAAATCGTTTGAAAGTAAGGTTTAAAAACTCGGAAGGAAAGATGCAGTTGGCGCATACCTTGAACGGTTCCGCTTTAGCGCTGCCGAGAATTGTAGCTTCAATTTTAGAAAATAATCAAACAGAAAAAGGAATTCGCATACCTAAAGTGCTCATTCGTTATACTGGATTTGAATGGATTGATTAAACACTCTTGTCTACAGATGCATAGATAATACTCCTTTTTAATGCAGTTTAAATCTTTCATAGTAAACGTGAAGGATTTAAACTGCACCTAATGGTGAAATTTATGGAGTGTTTTTTCGTGGCTCCATCCGAACTAAGTACTGATCTGCTTCATCTTCAAATAGTATTTGAACCACCCAGCTTTCTTCTTTGGCAATTTTAATAAGTTCTTGTTGGTCTATGTAAAGCCAACTGAATGGTGTACCTAATATCCCCTTGTATTCGTATTGGAAATTAATCTCACCAAGATAATAGTCTGGTTTAGGGATTCTAAATTCTTCATATAGATACGTTATATCGGAGCTGTCGAACAAAAGTTGTCCCACGGGAGAGAGTAACGTCTTGGCATGAGCAAGTAATGCGCGAAATCCTGCAATGGACCCTGCTATACCTATGCCATTCATTAAAAAAAGAAGAGTATCGTATTTTTTATTTTTGAGGGTGAAAAAATCCTGATGAATGATGTTTTTCACTCCCCGATTGCGCATTATTGTACATGCCGTATGGCTATGTTCAATTGCGTCTACCTGAAAACCTTTGTTTTGTAAAAACAAAGCATGACTACCGACGCCAGCCCCCACATCAAGAACATGGCCGTCGCAAAGTGCTAATGCGATATGCTCCAATTCAGGAAATTCCTCTGGGTCTCGAAAAAAAACTTCTACAGGCATTTCCTCGATGTCCCCGTAACTGCTGTGAAGAAGCAGTGGTTCACTAAGCTTTTCTAAGTTGTGAAAGTCCTGCAAAGCTTCCCCGTATATGTCCCGTTCCATTAGTTAGTAATATTTAATATCGTCTTTGCCAAATTAATCTCGTTATTGTCACCGGTGTGCTTGTTGGGTTCATCGGACAACTTAATCACATTCGTCCACACTCCCCCTTCAGGTTGTGTTTCGACCATCTTAACTACAATATTGAGTCGTGGTAATCCAACATCATTGGTGAAATCAGTCCCTATTCCGAATGAGTGGCCGATTCTATCTTCGCAAAATCGGACTATATTCACAACCTTATCGTAATCTAGACCATCAGAGAAAATGATAGTTTTGGATCGAGGCTCGATACCTTTACTTCTGTAATGATCAATTGTCATTTGCGCGAATTCGAGTGGATCGCCACTATCGTGTCGTACGCCATCAAATAGCTTAGTAAGTTTTTTATCGAACTGTTTAAAAAATACTTTCGTGGTATAGGTATCTGAAAGGGCAATTCCTAAATCTCCTCGGTATACGTCCGACCAATGTTCGAGGCCAAGCAAATTGGCCATTTTATAACCATACTTTGCAGCATGAAACATGAACCATTCGTGCGCGTGTGTACCTATAGGAGTGGTTTCATATTTCATTGCTAAATGGACGTTTGAAGTTCCTATAAATGTATGTGATGAATGTTGTTTCAACGTTCTGATCACCAGATCGTGTACCTGATAGGAGTGTCGTCTCCTGGTTCCGAAATCCGCAATAGTAATATTGAGTTTGTCATATTTCTCCATTTTTGAAGCGACAATTGCGCAAACGTCCTCATTGGAGACTCTTTCGTCGCTGGTCATTTCGTAATATGTTTCGCAAATCAAAGACATGATTGGAACTTCCCATAGGATTGTTCTATACCAATATCCTTCAACGCTGACTGCTAAGTTATCACCAGTTTGCTCTATGCTTACCTCTTCAGGATCATAACGATATCCCTGTAGAAAATCAAAATAAATAGGATCGATGTAAGGACATTTTTCTTGAAAATATTTTTTTTCTGCTTGGCTCAATTTGAGTTGTGCCATGTTAGCAATAGCCTCTTTGAGTTTAACATCGAAACCACCAGGAAATTTATGTTTTCCACGATTGATAAACTGATATCGCGCTTTTGCTTTTGGAAATAATTTACTTACTGCGTATTGCATTGTAAATTTATAGAAATCGTTGTCTAGAATCGATACTAATTGAGCCATATATTCCTATTTTGATTGTCTTATAAAAATTGAAGATAACAATTTGGGAGGTATTTCAAGAAGCTGTTATACGATTATTGGGATCACCGGGGTAAAATATCCTCTACAAAAAAAAGTAGCAACCCATGAATTGCTACTTTAACGCTTATAGTTTTATTAACATTGATTATCTCTGTCCTCGTCCACCAGCATTTGATCGAGAAGATCTTGATGTACCTCCACTAGCTTTATGGCTTTGTGATGGACGACTTACTCTTGGTGACGAACTACTTCGGTGGCTCGCTTGTTGTACGCGGGGCGCAGAAGATCGCTGATGCTTAGGAGCGCTTCGCTGTGGACTCGGCGCGCTTCGTTGTGTACGGTTAACTCTAGGAGTAGCCTTTTGCGTGTTGCTTCTAGAATGAGAACGTTGTTGAACCGAAGGGGCGGTGCGCTGCTCCCTGTTCGAGGTAGCCGGCTGCCTACTTCTTCTCGGCGAATTGTTGCCAACAGCGCGTCCACTTGTATTACCTCTAGAGCGATTCACATTATCGTTGTTCACTTCATTACGTTTGGACGTTGATCTTGCAGTCGTTGAACTCGAGCGACCACTTGTCTTTCCACCTTGTATACGGTTGTTTTGTGTACCAGTGCGATTAGTCCGCGAAGTATTATTCTTTTCACGTGAAATACGTGTATTTGGCGCAGTGGAACGATCGTTACGAGAAGTATTATTGTTTCGCGATATTCCATTGCTAGTTCGGTTACTCGCATTGCCTCTCACACTGGCTCTAGAATTATTATTCCTCTCTGGTCTATATATGGACACTGAACGATTGTCTGCTCTTGAACGACCAGGGCGATTCGTACTGCGAAGATTTCTCACGTTGACGTTTCTTCCTAAATGTCGTTCTACATCGCGCCGAGATGGCCCCCCGTAATAACGGTTATTATTAACTACATACGTGTTATGGATTATCGTTGTTCGATTATAGATATTTCTATGACCTCGATCCCAGTAACGGTTGTGATATCGGTCATAAATACGACGAGACGGTAAGAATATCCATAAGTTAAGCGGTAATCCTACGGAGATTGAGACATTAGGTCCCATTGGGGCCCAACCGTAGTATCCACCACCAGAACGCCAATCGACCCATGCAGGTCCCCATTCATATCCAGGGATCCAACCCCAGCCACGGTGTGGAGTATGTACCCAACGGCCGTAGTGAAACGGGGCCCATCCCCAATCATAATTAGAGACCCAGGTGTTGCCGTATTCAGTCATTGCCCAGTATCCATCTGATCCATATGGTTGAAAACTGTCGTCAACGTTTGGATACCACATGTCACCATAATTTGCGTCTGTTTCCCAGTATCCGTGGGGTGAGAGCTCATTATAGAAAAGATCCAATGAAACTGAAACATTCCCTTGCGCGGTTACTCCTTTATGTGTGAATACACCTAAAACTATCGCTATAAAAGCGATAAATAGTGTAGAAGTTTTTATTCGTTTCATAGCATTAATTTTAGTGAACGATTTAACTGTTTGCTAGGTATGACACTTAAAATAAATCGAAGGTTTAATCTAGATGTTTTAAAACGAAGAGATGTTTTTTTTCATGATCGCCATTTATTCGTCAGACGAGCCATACAGAGCAAAATAAAAGTTTGTACATTTGTCGGATATAATTTCTTGATTAGAAACAGTTGACAGAGTATTAATTTCATACGTGAATGGGTCGTAAAATAGAAGAACTACTTATCGAATTTGCTAGGATTCATCGATTTATGATGAGTTTTTTGAGAGAAGCGGTGTCACCACCTTATGAATTTAAAGAGATTATTCGTCAGTGTTACGAGATTGGGTGGAAATCGTTTCCATTAATTAGTTTGACTGGATTTATCGTAGGATTTGTTTTTACAAAACAGTCACGTCCTTCGTTGGAGGAGTTTGGAGCTACCTCGTGGTTGCCGGCGTTAATCTCGATTGCTATTGTTCGCGCGCTCGCACCATTAGTTACCGCGTTAATTGCATCCGGTAAAGTCGGGTCACAAATTGGAGCGGAGCTAAGTTCCATGAATGTAACAGAACAGATTGACGCGATGGAGGTTTCGGGGACTAACCCGACGAAATTCCTTATCTCTACCCGTATTATTGCAACAACTGTTTCGATTCCTATTTTGTGTTTTTATGTGGGAGGAATAGGGCTTTTAGGAGGGTATTTGAGTATTACATCGAAAGATGATTTAAGTTTCCTCGCTTTCTTTACTCAGGTTTTCGAATCTATAAATATTAAAGATATTTTTGCAATGGTGATTCGCGCTGTAGTATTTGGGTTTACTATAGGTTTTGCAAGCACCTACGTCGGTTATTATTCTTCAAAGGGGACCGAAGGAGTTGGAAAAGCGGCCAATAGTGCCGTGGTATCATCCATGTTTCTTGTATTTATCGAAGAACTTCTTATTGTTCAACTTTTATCTTTATTAAATTAATATGGAGAAGAACAATGTAAAAATAGACCACAATGATGTGATCATCCATGTTGATAAAGTAAGCAAATCTTTTGGCGATCTACATGTACTTCGTGATGTCGATTTAAAACTTTATAACGGAGAAAACTTGGTTGTACTTGGGCGTTCCGGTACCGGTAAGTCTGTGTTGATAAAGTTAATTTCAGGATTGCTTCGTCCGGATAACGGAAACATTAACGTGCTCGGCGAGATTGTCAATTCATTAGACGAACGCGATTTGCGACAATTGCGACAACGGATTGGTTTTTCGTTCCAGAATAGTGCGCTTTATGATAGTATGACGGTTCGTGAAAACCTAGAATTTCCGTTGGTGAGAAATAAACGTAATCTAAGTAGAAAGGAAATCGATGCTGAAGTGGAAGAAGTGTTGGACGGCGTAGGATTGATTCAGGCAATCAATCAGATGCCTTCTGAATTGTCAGGGGGACAACGAAAACGTATCGGTATAGCACGTACATTAATATTACGTCCTGATATCATGTTGTATGATGAACCCACCGCAGGTTTAGATCCGATCACCTGTTTAGACATTAATACATTAATTAATGAGGTTCAAGAGCGATATAAAACTTCGTCAATAATAATAACACACGATCTTGCATGTGCTAAGATGGTTGGGGATCGCATGGTGATGCTTCTTGATGGTAAATTCGAAAGACAGGGAACATTTAAAGAAATTTTTGACACGGAGGATGCGCGTGTCAAGCCATTTTATGATTATAATTTTATTGTTTAAGAATATATGAGTACAAACGAAAGGAAGCGTACGCTTACGGTTGGTCTATTTGTTTTAATCGGTTTGATTATCCTTGTAGCCGGTATCCTTGTCCTGGGTACCCAACAGAATAAATTTAGCAAAAATTTAACTATTACAACTTATTTTCAGGATGTAAAAGGCTTGAAAGTAGGTAATAACGTGTGGTTTTCCGGTGTAAAGGTCGGAATTGTCAAGGAGATCACTTTTCAAAGTATTGACGATGTTAAAGTGGTAATGCAGATCGAGCAAAAGAATAGTGAATATATACGTGAAGATGTGGTCGGTAAGTTGGGATCTGATGGACTCATTGGTAACGCCATTGTAAGCCTTGTGGGAGGGACCGATCATGCTGCCCCAATAAAGGACGGTGATGTGATTAAATCTGTTGCTGGAACGGATACCGATGCGATGTTTGCTACTTTACAGAAGAACAACGAAAATCTTGTGGAAATCACAAAGAATTTTGCTATTCTGTCGCAGAGTATGGTCGAGGGCAAGGGTGTGGTAGGCTCGTTGATGACAGATTCTACAATTGCATTATCGCTAAAGAGCTCAGTAACCTCATTAAACCAGGTTATGTCGGACGTAAGTAAGGCGTCTTCGAATTTGGCTGTGTTGATGAATAAATTAAACAGCAACCAGGGGCTTATTCATGATCTTTCCACGGATACGACGGTGTTTGCTAGTTTACGGGAATCCGCCGCACAACTGCAGGGGGTTACGCAGACGGCCTCCGCGCTGATGACCAATTTAGAGGCTACATCATCTCGTTTAAATGATAAAGACAACGCTATTGGTGTGTTAACAAATGATCCCGCGGCAGCCGACGAAATTAGACAGATTCTTAGAAATTTGAACAATAGCACAGACAAGCTTGACGATAATATGAAAGCGCTTCAAAGTAATTTTTTATTTAGAGGATATTTTAGAAAAAAAGCTAAAGAAGAAGCCAAAGCCGTTCAAGATTCGCTAGCTCAATAGCAGTTCCCAGCATTAGAGCTGCATTAATACAATATCGCATGAGTATTACAGATAAGGATATTATTTACGAAGATAATCACTATATAGCGATTAATAAACGGGCGGGGGATATCGTCCAAGTGGACACCACCGGAGATAAGTCTTTAGAAGAAATGATGAAGGACTATCTCGCGGTAAAATATGCTAAGCCTAATGGTGCATTTTTAGGTGTCATTCACCGGTTAGATCGACCAGTTAGTGGGATGATAATATTTGCTAAAACCAGTAAGGGGTTAGATCGTATGAACCGATTATTTCATGATCGTAAAGTTTCAAAAACGTATTTAGCGGTTGTGCGAAATAGACCCGACAAAATGTCTGGGACGCTAAAAAATTGGTTACTTAGAGATCGTAAGAAAATGGTAACGAAAGCGTATGATAGAGAAGTAAAAGGGGGAAGTTTTGCACAGCTTGATTACGATGTAATTGGGGAGAATGACGGTTATTATCTGTTACGAGTCACGCCCCTGACCGGGCGAACTCATCAAATTCGCTGTCAGCTTGCTTATATGGGATGTCCAATTGTTGGTGATAACAAGTACGGTTACCCAAGAGGTAGTTTGCGAAGATCGATTTGCCTTCATTCTAGGGCGCTCACCTTTATTCATCCAATAAAGGAAGAACAAATGATACTAACTGCTGATCTTCCCCATGATGGCTTTTGGGAGAACTTTAACAGATTACTTTAATCGAATCTAATGGCTGTTTAAATAAAGCTAACAATTAATCCATTCGCATATAATCGGTTTCAAAAAAAAAAAAGCGTACTTTTACACTATGAATTCCAAACAGATTAAAATAGTAGCCTTACTGCTATCGATGTCTATGATTTTGTTGCTTTACACAAACGCATCTGCGCAATGTGCGATGTGTTCATTGAATGCTCAGAATAGTACAACGAATGGAAATACTCAAGGTAATGGACTAAATGATGGTATTTTGTTTCTTTTAGCAATTCCTTATTTGATCGCTATCGGAATAGGTATTCTTTGGTACACAAAATACCGGAAAAGCAGTTCTAATAAAATTTCTTCTTTCGAAAAGTAATAAAAGAAAGACTATGTCGAGATTTTCTGCAATGATTCATTCTAAATGTCCACGCTGTCGTGAGGGCAATATGTTCGAGGGGCCGGTGTATGGCTTTAAGAAGCAAAAGATGAACGAACATTGCCCATCTTGTGGGTTAAAGTTTGAGATCGAACCGGGTTATTTTTATGCCGCTATGTACGTGAGCTATGCATTCTCGGTAGCTCAAGTAGTTACGATCGGTTTGGTTACGGCGTTTTTTACTGCAAGCGAGTCACCTTGGCTTTATATTATTGTACTCTTTTCAGTCATAATTGGGTTTGCGCCATTTAACTTGCGATACTCAAGACTCGTATTACTTCATTATCTGTCTCCTAAAGTACGCTATAACCCAAGTCTTAGAAAACATCAAAATTAGTTTTAAAAGAGTCTGATCACATATTATTTGATAGGGGATCTGTTCAACCTAGCTGAATGACGAGGATATATCATTGGTTCATTGTAGATATTCCATCTTGCTGTCAAAAATAAAAGCTTTTCCGTTATGGTGTGTACCGATATAATCTTGAATAGCGTGCGTGATTTCTTTCTGAAACTTTGTTATTTCCAGTTCATCATTGATGGTTGTATGGATACAGTACGTTGTGCCTTCGTGTGGATTTTCAAGCATTTTTAAAAATCTTGTCTCCTGCGTTGTTTCTTCAAGTAGCTTGGTTATCCATGTAAGCAATTCGTCATGGCTACTGTCTTCAATTATGATAGAGATGTTATATAAAATCATATTCAAAAATACGAAATTTTAGGATGATAGAGGAAAGATCTTTATTTTGGCTTTCCTGTAAAAATAAGGTTGCAAGCATGGTTTATTATTAAAAAATGACAATATTTGAAATACTATAAGATTCAGGGCATGTTTAAAAAAATTCATTGGGCGTTCGTAATTTTAGTATCTATTTTATTTGCTTCCTGTCAATCGGAACATAAAGCTGACGATCGTATTCCTGTTGAGGATTTCTTTAGCAAACCAGATAGAGGTAACTTTCGTATTTCACCCGATGGCTCAAAAATTGCCTATCTCGGTATCGATGCACATTGTAGGAATATCTTCGTGATTGACCTCAAGAATGAAAAGAAATCTAAACAGTTGACCTATCAGTCCGATATGAATGTTCAATATTTTTTTTGGGTTTCTGATTCGACAATTGTGTTTTCTAATCGACATTCACCGAATGATAGTCTTCGCATCCATGCAATTTCAGTAGAAACAGAAAAATCAATTCCTTTACTCCCTATAATGAAGGGACGACTGCGTTGGGTTAAGCCGCAGCGTTCCTTTGATGATTATCTATTAGCAGCGATGAATGATCGCGATTCGAGCGTGTTCGACCTGTACAAGATTTTGCTGGATGGTTCTGGCCGCCAACTAATCAGTAAAAACCCAGGCAATATCTCCGATTGGTATTCGTCGGCGGATGGAAAGGTACGTCTTGCTATCACTAGCGATAGTGTACAAGAGAACATTTTGTATAGGAAACAAGAGAACCTTCCGTTTAGGACGGTTGCGACAAC
>NZ_JABMCQ010000078.1 GCF_013179575.1 Sphingobacterium shayense
GAATGTTCGGACTCTTGAATATCGGAATAATCAAATTGTACCGATTCCTGCGCATCGATTAAGACTTGACGTGCCTTCGCCGGTGGCAACGTTTCTAAGGGCTCACCTCCGCCACTATTTAAATCTGCTAAAAATTCCCGTGTTTCTTTTGAGATACGATCATCCTTCGCGGCTTCGATCATTTTTGATTGTTGTGCCATTCTTTATGTATTTAAAATAATTGTCATTGATGTTATACTTAGAATATAACCTTTGTCCGTCGATACTGTTTTTAATTTTTTTTAATACCTAGAAGTTTGCCTCTCTGGGCGTATCAATTAAAAATTAGCCAGAAACAGGGATTACAAGAATCGTACAAAAAGAGAATATTTGCAGACTGAAAACGAAGACGATGATGAAATTAATAATAACCTTTACTGTTGTTTGTCTGACAAATGTGTCAACATTCGCGCAGTCTGCAAAATTCTTTCAGATTGACTATGGTTATACCCGGACGGATTATTCCGAAAACCAAATTGACGATACACAATTAAAAGCATGGGTGAATGCCGATTATACGCGGATCGCGTATACAAAAGACGAAGAATATATTGAAATAACATATAAGAAGAAACATCTCACCTATCTGGTGGGGTCGCAGGCAAAGGAATATATTATCCTGAACGAAAGCGTTGAAAACGATAATATACCGGTTGATTATATACAAGGACAAGAAAAAATTATCGGTGGATACCCCTGCAAGCTTGCAAACATTACAATGGACAATGGTGACAACACCGAATCCACTATAGAAGTATGGTATACAACACAAATACCAAATTTATACTGGAAAGATTTCAATTTCCTAAAAATACTACCCGGCGCGCCGCTTTCGATCACCGTTTCTGGAAATGGCTATGTTGCTAAAAACATAACCTCAGAAGAACTTCCTATTTCAAAGTTCGAAATACCCGCTAATTACAAGCAAATAGATGCGTCGGCAATATCAAGTGGGGACGCTGCGGCAGTTGGCGAGGAAAAAATAATGGTCGCCGAAGATCGATATACTTACGCCAACGATGGGCATAATTTATATGGCTTACAGGACGGGCAAGGAAACATTATATTGAACCCGAAATACGTCAATATTTCCGATTTCGTCGGAGAGATTTCTGTCGTAACTGATACTGCTGAAAATTATGGCGGGATAGACCGTGATGGAAATGAGGTTATTCCTTTAAAATACGAGTTTCTAAATATTTCTGTTGATGGAGACAAAATACAGTATCTTGAAAATGGACAGTATGGACTACTACATGGTAACGGCGAACTATTCATCGAAGCTAAATATGAGATCGTAACATTTCCCCATCAGGGTATCATCCAATTTGCGATCGAAGGTAAATCAGGATTCATGAACGAACGTGGTGAAACCATAATCCCTGCACAGTACGAGGTCGTTATGGAATATAACGGCGACTATTTCATTACAATCGATGGTGAAGCCTACACTTTACATTCGATGGAGGAAAACAAAGAATTAGCGAAGGGCTATGAGTACCTATCATTGCCGATTGACGGAAACATCTTTGTTGCCAAGAAAAACGATAAATACGGATATATAAATGCACTGGGTAAAATTGAGATCCCGTTTAAGTATACCTACGCGATGCCGTTTGATAACGGTTCCGCAATAGTTTCGGAGGATGAGGATTATGAAAACTACTACTATATCAACGCTGAAGGGGAAAAAACCGGAGAGTTGATACAGAACTAGTTTTCAGCGAAACTTTAATTTACCGATGTTTAACGATTATCTCACGATACCGCATGACTGAACGGCATTCCAAACCGTTATAAATTCGGAAAAATTGTTTTAAAAAAGATAACTTCGCAGTGTTTGATTACTGGATTTTTGGAACAAATGAGAAAAAGCATAAAGTGCTTCAAACGAATTCTAGGTTATACATTTTGTAGTCTAGTTTTTTCATTTTTGATAAGTTACGCTTCGGCACAAGAGGTCTTGGAAAATCTAAAATCTCAGTACGATCTTATTGCCTCTTCCAATCCTGCTAGATTGGCGGTAGCGAATAAATATATCGCAGCGCTGTATTTCCATCAACAGGAAGACAAAGCATCCGATATACTCGAAGAAAACCTGCAAATTGCTATTCGGCAACCTGATGGCAAGTATGCCGCGAATTTATATGCGATAGCCGCAATGAACAACCGGCTGTCTGACCGCAAGGATGAATCAAGTCTAAACTTGAGAAAAGCGATACAATATGCACAGAAATCTAAAGACATAGAAATTAAGGGATATGTTTCTTACTGTGAGGGTTGGATTTTAACACGTGACAACCAAGAGGGCGAGGCCATAAGAAGCTTTATCCAGGCGGTTAATCATTTCGAAAAAGCACCGCCATCCCCCACCTTAAATACACGAAAATCATCCGTTTACAAAGAGATGACTTCGATCTACGCCAACTGGAAAGAATATGAACTGCAAGAAAAATATAGCTTACTGGCCCTAGATTTAGCCGTCACACAAGGCGATCCAATTGCTATATTCGACGCCTATATGTTAATGGGTTACATGTACGAGCAACAGTATTTAGGGAAGCAGACCGACCAAAAAATCCGCAATAAAGCGGAGAAATATTATTTACAAGCGATTCAGACGTATGAAGCAAATAAACGTCATATTCCTTTTCCGTCTAATCTCTCTTTTGTTGCCAACAATTTGGCGTATCTATATTTCAGTTTTTATCCCCGGAGCTATCAAAAAAAGGCACTCTATTACGCTGAGCTAGCAAAAACACAAGCTGTGGCAACGGAACAATATACGCATGTCGCGTCCGCATTCGGTATAATGGCAGAAATAGCTCTTAAGAATAGTGACACAGAACTTGCTAAAAGTTACCTATTAAACGCTTTATTGGAAGTGTCCAAAAGTTCTGTTACCGATCAAAATATTGTTTTAAGTATTTATGAAAGCCTCTCAGAGATCACTGAAAATGAGGGTAACCTAACCGAAGCCCTTAAATATCACAAAGCGTATATGGAAACGTTTAAAACCATATATGATCAAGATCAACTTGAGCTAGGTAAAAGACTGGAAGCTCAATTCGAGAAAGAACGTCAACGTCAGCAACTTGTGAATATGCAGCTTGAGTCTGATAAAAAAGAACAGCAACTTAGTTTAATGCACTCAATTAGCTTGCAGCAGCAGCAAGAGTTTGAGAATCTGAAGTTGCTTGAAGAGAACCAAAGGAAACAGCTTGCCCTTTCTGAACTAGAGTCCGAAAAGCGTTCGCAGGAACTCAGATTATCCAGACTTGAAACCGAAAGCCGCACACAAGATATCGTTAACTACAAGAATGAGATTTCCTACAAAGAAAAAATAAACGACTATTATATTAGTTTAATATTCGTGTTCATTCTCCTGTTATTACTTCTTCTGTATGCTTATAATCAACGCTCCGAGCGTCTGCGACAAAACAGAGAACTCTACAATGTGACGCTAGACAAAGAACGGCAAAAGGCCAAGGTCTCGACGCTTATGGCAATGTTAGAAGGACAAGAATTAGAGCGGGGACGAATGGCACGAGATCTTCACGACGGTTTAGGTGGTCTACTTTCCAGTACAAAAATCAGTTTATCGACACTTAACACCCCCAATCAGGATGATCT
Source organism: Sphingobacterium shayense (assembly GCF_013179575.1). GTDB lineage: Bacteria > Bacteroidota > Bacteroidia > Sphingobacteriales > Sphingobacteriaceae > Sphingobacterium > Sphingobacterium shayense. The sequence continues at coordinate 3,673 of NZ_JABMCQ010000078.1, forward strand.
GCAAAAGCCTTTAGCGCAACTCGATATTGCAGTAGAGGAACTTCGCAAGGTAGCACATAACCTTATGCCTGATTTATTGCATAAATTTGGGGTGCGAGAAGCTATACAGGATTACGCTATTAGGATGTCCCATGACCAGCTTGATATCGATGTTCAATTCTTACATTATAGGGGGGCGCTAGAAAAAGAAAGGCAACTTTTAGTTTACCGAATTATTCAAGAGCTTGTAAATAACGCTATTAAACACGCCGTTCCCAGTCAGATCATTATTCAATTTATCGAGGAAGCTGAAAATTATTTAATTACTGTTGAGGATGACGGCGTGGGATTTGACGTTACGGCAGCCAAAGGCAATAATTCAGCAGGCTTGATTAATATTCAAACGAGAATAGATTTTCTAAAAGGCACGTTCCATTTACAATCGCAACCACAAGTAGGAACCAGTGTAGAAATTTCATTTCCTAAAACTAATGTTTAATGATAAAAATCGCAATCACCGATGATCATCCTCTTTTGCTTGAGGGGTTGAAAAATATTCTTTCCAAAGAAGATTCTTTTGAAGTTGTGGGATACTTTCCTGACGCTAAAACGATGCACGCAGCGCTTGTGAATTCGCCCGTTGATGTTCTCCTTTTGGATATAAACCTGCCAGATGCCAATAGCGTTGAGCTCATAAAACCGCTAAAATCGAAATATCCAAAAATGGCTATTATGATTATTAGTGTACACGACGAATACGCGGTGATCAATAGCGCACTGCTAGAGGGAGCGCGCGGCTATGTTCAAAAAAACACCTCTGTGGTGGATATCATCACTGGTATCCATGAAATTGTCCAAGGAAAAAGGTTTCTATGCTCGCAAACCAAAATCATTTTTGAAAAAAAGGAAAAGAATGGATTGTCTCGCGTTCCAAAATTAACACGTAGGGAAAAAGAAGTTCTATCAGAAGCTGCGACAGGGCTAACAACAGCACAAATTGCTGAGAAGCTATTTATAAGCCCACATACAGTGGAGAGTCATCGCAAGAATCTTATCGAGAAGTTCGGGACTAAGAACCTGAGTACTGCCGTTAAACTGGCCTTTGAATACGGTCTGATTTTCGCCAAGTAGGATTTAGAAGCAAAACCACTGCTTTCGGGGATAACACGATTTTTTAATTTTTTTTACCTTTGGCGAACCATTTGATTTCTATCTGCACTTTTTGAACATATTAATACGTCGAAAGTAACCAGATTTTGAAACGAGTTTGTTTCATTTGATATATTAAAAATCACAAAATGAAAAATATTAAAATATTTTTTCGGCTTTTAAGCCTGATTTTCGCGTGCTGCTTACTCACGAGCTGCTTTGACTTCGTTGAAGATATCAACCTAAAAGATAACGGATCGGGTACGATTAAGGCAACGCTGAATCTGAGTAAAAGCAGCACAAAAGTTGCTTCGTTGATGAAATTAAAAAGTGTCAACGGTATTAAAATCCCAACCAAAGAAGAGATAAAATCGCAGACCGAAGATATGATACGTATTTTGAAAAGCACCGAGGGTATTAGTCAAGTACAATACAGCCTAGATTTCAATAACTATATCGCCAGTGTCTCTTGTAGCTTCACTTCAATTAATGCCTTGAACGCTTTCAGCAAGGCTTTAGGAACACATTTTAAGAGCTCACTGGGTAATAACAACAGTTATCACTATAATATAAAAGCAGGCACGTTCACCCGATCATACACTTATTCAGCTTCGATAGGCAAAGAATACGCGAAGATTTCACAAAACGATAAGAAATATTTTGATGACGCCTACTATACCCAGATTATCCGATTTAACAAATCAGTAAAATCTCAAAAGCATGTCAATGCAAAGGTATCTAGTAATGCCAGAGCCGTATTCTTGAAACTAAAAGCAACCGATCTGGTGAGCGGCAAAGCTACGCTCGCAAATACCATAACTTTAAACAATTAACGATAATATGAATATAAAAGTTTTAGCCTTCTTAGCGATACCGACATTTTCTACAATCACGGCAAATGCGCAGGAGTTGACCAGCAAAATACCCAAGGACGCGCAATTTGTGGTTTCTATTAATAGTAAAGCTATTGTGGAGCACAGCTCGATGGAGCTCCTGAATGAGACGTTAACGAAATTAGGTGCTTTTGACAAACAGGCAACCGATGGGGTTAATTATATGCCCGAAAACTTGATAGAATCAGACATTGACTTGGATCGGCAAGCATTTATATACAGAACCAGTAACGATAGTTTGTATTATGTGGGTATACTACTTCCGTTAAAAGCTAACCAACAGGTTGGTCAAAAAATGTTTCCCAATTTTCAGGAACTACCTGAAACCAAAGGATATCAAAGAAGAGTTTCGAGTGATGGTAAAACTCACGCAGCTTGGAACGATGAATCTGTACTCGTCTTAACTGGAGACCTACATAGTGATTATTTTGATAATGTAGCGATAGCGAACCGCTACAACATTGAATTAGACAATGCTACAACGTCTACATGGAATAACGACTATTCGGGCACCGATGCTTACGTTTTGGCAGATAGCGCCGATGCTACCTGGACGGAAATTGACTTTGATGAGGATACGGTAACAGCCCCAGTGGATTCTGTATCTGCTTGGGAATCTGCTACTCCCGATACGGTAACCACTGATACACTTGAAGATGTCGAAGATTATGTAGATGCGGCACCTGAGGACGACGTTTCTTATCTCTGGGATGACGAACCGGACTCCTCCACTTTAGCATATCAGGCTCGGGAAGCAAAAAACGACTCCATTAAGAATGAATTGTTGATAAACTGGTTATCCCAGGATTTCACAGATTATTTGGAGCCGGCTGACAATCTAGCTAAAAACAAATCGGTAAGACTAAAAGATAATAAACATCTAATCCGCGTATGGATCTCGAACCTGGATGAACTATATAGTGATGCACTACCCTACGATATTGTAAAAATTGCCTACGGTGTGGACATGAAAAATCTAAAATACGGTTACCAGTCCGCCACCTTGGATCTAATCCAAGATAAACACAACATTAAGATACAAGGGACCGCGCAACTTGACGTTGAAACTGCACGAATTTTCGATGGGATTTATTCCAATAAAATGAATAAAAAATTCAAACAATACATTCCTGAAAATCATCTTGCCTACGGATCCGTTAATATCAGTACGGAGGGGTATTTGAAACAATTACCAGGATTAATCTCCCGCTGGTATGCCCCTTTGCTGGGTGAAAATGGTGAGTTTTTGAAATTGGCTGCGACAGCTTTAGAGATTGGATTAGACGAAAAAGCGATCGGGAATATAAAGCGAGGGGACGACGTTTTCTTCCTTAACGATCTAAGGAAGGTAGAAAAGGAATATATCACCTACGAGTACGATGAGAATTATGAATATCAAGAAGTAACAAAAACGAAAGATCAGTACGTTCCGAGCTTCCTATGGATGTTCACTTCGAAAGATCATCGATTGTTCAAAAAAATACTTGATCTAGGAATAAACAAACAAGAGGTTACTTTAGACGACGATATTTATACCATCGAGAAGCCAAACAATATGGATCCTATCTATATCTATTTCAAGAAAGATATTGTGTTTGTAGGTAGCGATGCTGAACAGATTTCTGCAATTCAAGAAAACCGCTTTAAATCTAGTAGAAATGCCAAAGTAAAGAAAGATATCTTTTCTAACCAGCTCAATTTAATCGTACACGCTTCTGAAATTCCTGAGGCTGTCCGTCAATTAGAAATCCCAGTTACAGCGTCTTGGGAGCAAACCTTGCAAGATCTCTCTACTTATGGAGATCTTCAATTAAAGTCTAACATGAAGGGGAAAAATGGCGTGTATGGCGAGGTGTCAATAGAACTTCCAAAAGCAGATAAAAATGCGCTCCAGTATGTGCTAAAACACGTTATTGAAAACCTAGATGGAAGCATCGAAAATTAACTGTGAATGAAAAAGACCGCGATCATAATAGGTATACTGTTAATTTTGATTTTTGGTTCTATTTGGACACTATATACAGTTCGACAACACAACACTGACCAACAGTACGTCAGTAAATCGAGCACAAGCATTTTATCAATTGCAGTTGACGATTTGATATTGGACAACCTGTGGTATCTCTCTTCCAGATCGAGCAAGTCAGCTGAAATAGAATCGGACAGTGAACAGATTAAAAGTTTTATATTCGACGCCGGAATACCACTTCCGGCTCGAATATATTTATTCGGTCTTCCCGCTCAGGATGGACAGTTTTATGGTATATTGGCGCTAAACAATTTCGTTAAATGCTTTTCGTTTTTCGCGAGCCATTACCCCGATAAAATTAATTTCATTGACAAACAAAAATCAATTGTCAGTGTCAACTTGAACGCGCGACTTAAGGTTATATTTAACGATGAATATCTAATTTATCAGATAGGTCTTGATGAACAAGAGGGATTCAGTAATTTACAAACTTTGCTAATGAACCCTGAAAATTGGTCACAAATCGGGACCCTTGAAGGCTTTGGACACCTAAAATCAAAAAAACACCTCTCCTACGTACAAAAATACGATGAGTTCGTATTGGAAGCTACTGTGGGAAAGAACAGAACCATACTTAATGGCACCTGGCGATTGAAACAAGAACTTGGCAATGAGGTTATCGTACGGGACATCGATACACTTAGACAAACCCTAACTTTTTGGAGCATATTACCGCTTCAAGAGACTCCGATACTCGCATATCTGATGCAGAAATACACTGGACTAGATCGTCAACAGCTCGACTCCAACTATGGTAACTATTTTGATTTACAAGTAAAAAGCGATTCTGTTGTTCAAAACGATTCATCTATTATATACACATATGACGATGAATTCAATGCGCTTGAAGAGCTCCAAGTACAACAGCATAATGTTCCAAACATTGTACATGCATGGAAATGTAAAGAAGTGTTGCAAGCCTCTTTGCCGGATAAGATGTTTTATAGGTTCCATAAAGAAGATCGCGGTACGTATTTCGTAAATTCAACCCTAGACTCTTTGACAACCTCAGTGTCGAGTAAAGAAACACCTTTTCCATTCTATTGCTTTGTCGATTTTCAAACCTGGCCAGGACAGTGGGATATTTCTTTATTTAAGACGCTCAAAGCGCATAATCTGAAGGCGAGAATTATCACTCAAAAGAAAAATAAACGTACACTTTCGATAAAAGGAGAGATTCTTTACGGTCAATGACCTTTCCTCGCCTTGCGTGAAACAGGAGGCTTATATTTATTTTTTACCGCACACTATTAAATTAAAGAAATGAAACGATATGCCCTGCTATTCATCTTTTCTGGTTTAATTCTTTCCAACTTCGCGCAACAAGCGCCCGCAGCGTTTGCGCTCGATGAACAGTTTAATTTGTGGAACTTTCAGAAATCGGATACTGCCTACATTTTTGCCGAGGTTGCCTATATTCGTGACTCCCCTAATCTCCAATCACAGGTCATTGATTCCCTTACGCACGGTTCGTCTGTGGTCATTAGTAGCGAAGCATATTCCGGTACAATCGCTCGAGGTTTTTATGCGCCATGGCATGAAATTACTTATGTGAAAGACACCCATGTTCAAAATGGATATATTTGGCTTGGCTTATTGGCATTAAACGGTACAAGCAACCAAAATGAGGACACGTTTATATATGGCTTAAAAAAGTTTCACTCGTCTTCCGATTACAGTAGCCAATATTACGAATCCGAACTAAAAATTTTTGATAAGCATGAGAAGCTTATTGCAAAAGAAAGCTTTCAAGCGGACATAGATGGACAAACGGGGGTTCAAACGAAATTATTGCCCGCCATGGGTCTTAAAAACATTTCAAATATTCATCGTATTACATTTCTTAGCGAAGCGTGTGGTATCCCTACGCTTTATTATTATTTCGCTTGGAACGGAACAACTCTAATTCGTTTTCCCGATAGGATGAATCTTTCGGACGCTGGTGTATTTTTCATCGAAGAAAGTATTCTCTTCCCCGCGGAACACCAAGAAGATCCCTCTACTATATTAAAAAACAAAATTGTCGGAGAGAATATAGCTAATGACCCCGAAACCCCGAGGTTTGAAGAATCATTCAGTCAGCAAATCTATAGCTGGGACGGACATCAGCTACGTGAAATTATCACTATGCAATAATTTCGGACAATGTCTATTCGCTTCTTCAAATTTATTTAGCCGCCTAAATTTCGTAAATGACTTTTTCGTGTCAATACTTTTAAAAAAAACCTGCACTTTTGCTTAACGTTGTTAAATAGTTTTATACTAATTAGTGAATGGGAAGTAAAGAACGTATACAAAGACTAAAAGATGAGAACAGAATTAATATTCTGAACGCATCCCTTGAGATCGTTAAGAAAGAAGGGTGGCAGTCGCTTAGTATGCGTAAAATTGCGGATATTATTGAATATACAGCTCCCATGATTTACGAATATTTTGCGAACAAAGAGGCAATTCTTAATGAGCTTTCAAAGCAAGGTTTCCGCCTTTTAGCAAAACAAATTAAACGAGCGAAAGCAGGTGAATCGACTCTGGAGAAACAGCTCGAAGCCATGTGGTTTAGTTATTGGGATTTCGCGTTTCAGGAGAAAGAGCTTTATCAACTTATGTTTGGCGTAGGAACACAATGTTGTGCAAACAACTGCGATGACGACGTAATTATGTCACATAGAACACTTATCAACGATGTTATAAGTCAAATCATTAAAGAACGAAATGGAGATCAGGAGACCGTGTGTCGTAAATATTTCACCTTTTGGTCAGTGATCCATGGCCTAATTTCAATCAACATAGTCAACCAAGGAAACGGTGAAATAACCAATCAGGAAGTTTTGAAGGACGCTATCTCCGGTATCACACGTACACTTACAGACTAAAATTTTTTAAACGCACAAATACAGTGTTTAATAATTTAACACTGTTAAATTTAATATCAATCTAATAATCATCAAAACTAAAAGTAACATGCAATCTAACAATTCTTCACCCCGTTCATTTAACACTGTTAAATTATTTAGTATCGTTAAATATTTGTTGTTTTTCGGTCCATTACTGCTATACAGCTGCGCTTCTAGCACTGGTAAGGAAGCCGTAGCTGTCCCAGCGGGTTTACCGGTAGTAGCAATTGAAAGCGAGGATCAAACGATTCACCAAAAATACCCGGCAAGTATCGAAGCTTCGGCAAATATCGAAATCCGCGCACAAGTCGCTGGAATACTAGAGAAAATTTATGTCGACGAAGGTTCTAAAGTGGTTGCGGGTCAACTACTTTTTAAAATAAATGACCTTCCCTACCAAGAACAATTGAATCAAGCCAAAGCAAACCTTTTATCAGCACAGGCAGACCTCCAAAACGCAGAACTTGAAGTCGAAAAGAAGACCCGTTTAGTTGACAACAAGATCGTCACGGACTACCAGCTGAGAGCGGCTCAGGCCGAAAGGGCCGCAGCGAAGGCACGTGTGGAACAAGCAAAATCGGCCGTGGAATCCGCGAAAATTAATGTAAACTATACGTCAATCCGTGCTACCAGTAACGGTTATATCGGCCGGTTGGAGAAAAAACAGGGAAGCCTTATTACGACAGCCGACCCACAACCTTTAACGGTTCTGTCCAATGTGGAAAAACTACATGTATATTTTTCATTAGCCGAAAATGATTTTATCGCTTTTAAGAACGCAACGCCTGGAAAGACATTGCAAGAGAAACTTAACAACCTTCCTTCGGTGAGTCTATTACTTTCGGACGAAAAAACCTATGAACATCAAGGTAAGGTTGATATGGTCGATGGTCAATTCGATAAAAATACAGCGGCTATTACCTTGCGCGCAACATTTGACAATCCACAAGGCGTGTTACGTAGCGGAAATACAGGGCGAATTGTCCTACAGAAGAAGTACGCACAGGCGATTCTTGTTCCGCAGATGGCTACCCGTGAAATACAGGACAAAATTTTCGTTTTTACCGTGGGAAAAGATAATAAAGTTTCCCAGCAATCTATTCAAGTTATAGCTAAAAGCGGTGAAAATTATCTTGTCGAATCTGGTTTGAAGGCAGGCGACAGAATTGTCTACAAGGGCATCGACTTACTACAAGACGGACAAATAATTACACCACAACCGCTAGCAAAAGATAGTATACTTTAAACAATACGACACAGATGTTTCAAAAATTTATAGAAAAACCGGTTCTCGCCACCGTTATCTCAATACTCGTGGTGATACTTGGAATTATAGGTATAATAAAACTACCCCTCCAACAGTTCCCTGACATTGCCCCTCCTGCTGTTCAAGTAATGGCTTTGTATCCCGGTGCAAATGCAGAGACCGTCTTACGGGCAGTAGCTCCGTCGCTAGAAGAATCTATCAACGGTGTAGAGAATATGAGCTACATGAGCTCCACCGCGAGTAATGATGGATCTTTAACTATAACCGTATATTTTAAACTCGGTACCGATCCTGATCAGGCAGCAGTAAACGTACAGAACCGTGTATCACAAGCTACCAGCCAACTACCTGTTGAGGTTGTGCAGGCTGGAATCACGACCGCTAAGCAACAAAACAGCCTGATCATGGTGGCGGATCTGTATACTGACGAGGTAAACAAATACGATCAAACTTTTATTACCAACTACGCCCAAATAAATATTATTCCCGAGCTCAAGCGTATTCCTGGCGTAGGTCAGGCCGTGATATTCGGCGGAAGTAAAGATTATTCAATGCGGGTGTGGCTGAATCCCAATCAAATGGCGTCCTATAAGCTTACGCCAGCGGAAGTTATGTCTGCTATACAAGACAAAAATTTAGAAGCCGCTCCAGGAAAATTCGGAGAAAGCAGCAAGGAAGCTTTCGAATTCGTCATCAAATACAAAGGAAAGCTTAACCAACCCGAAGATTACGGAAATATCATCATTCGATCGAATAGTGATGGGTCATTTCTACGCCTTAAGGATGTTGCACGAGTTGAACTGGGCGCGTATACTTATGGCAGTGAAACCCGTATCAACGGGAAAGTGGGGGTAAATATCGGTATCATGCAATTAGCAGGGTCGAATGCCAATGAAATCCAAATAGCTATTCAGGAGTTTTTAGACCGCTCGTCTGCAGACTTCCCTCCTGGATTAAAACATTTAATACTTTATAACACAAAAGATGCGCTTGACCAGTCCATTGATCAAGTGAAAACGACACTTATTGAGGCATTTATCCTTGTATTCTTAGTCGTATTTATATTCTTACAAGACTTCCGTTCTACATTAATACCTGCTATCGCTGTACCCGTGGCTATCGTTGGAACGTTCTTCTTTATGCAACTTTTCGGGTTTTCAATCAATCTGTTAACATTATTCGCTCTGGTGCTTGCGATCGGAATTGTCGTCGATGACGCGATAGTCGTTGTAGAAGCCGTTCATGCAAAGATGGAGCAAACGGGCTTACCACCAAAACAGGCTACCACTTCAGCAATGAGTGAAATTACAGGTGCAATTATATCAATAACTTTTGTGATGTCTGCGGTTTTCCTTCCGATAGGTTTCATGGAAGGATCGACAGGCGTGTTCTACCGGCAGTTTGCCTTTACCTTAGCCATTGCCATAGTAATATCGGCAGTGAATGCATTAACACTTAGTCCCGCTTTATGCGCACTATTCTTAAAACCTGTTAACCACCACCATGCTGACAGGAAACCATTAACTTTCAAAGAAAAGTTCTTCACGGGTTTCAATGTTGGTTTTGAAAGGTTAACAAAAAACTACATCGGTTCCCTACGCTTCCTTATCCGCTACAAATGGGTGGCGTTCAGCGCGCTGGCTTTAATAGTGGCAGGGAGTGTTATAATGATCCAAAGAACACCAACTGGATTTATTCCATCTGAAGATCAGGGGTTTATAGCTGTTTCTCTAAACATGCCTGCTGGAGCATCGTTGGACCGTACCTCAGCCGCATTAGAAGAGGTGGAAAGACAGTTGCAAGAAGCGCCGTACACAAAAACCTTAAATATTATTGCTGGTTTTAACATCTTAACTCAGGCTACGAGCCCTTCTTCTGGTGTTGCCTTCATCCTTCTCAAACCGCACGCCGATCGGGGGGAAGTAAAAGATATTAATGCCATTATGGGGGAAGTAAACCAAAGTCTGTCAACTATCAAAGGAGCAAACTTCTTCGTCTTTACCTTCCCTACTGTTCCGGGGTTCAGTAATGTTGACGGGTTAGATATGGTCCTCCAGGACCGTACGAGCGGCTCCCTGGATAAGTTCAGTGGAATCGGACAACAATTCATTGGTGAATTGATGAAAAGGCCGGAGATCATGATGGCCTTCTCGACTTTCAAAACGGACTATCCACAATACGAACTCGAAGTGGACGATGTCAAGGCAGAACAGTTAGGAGTAAGTACAAAGAGTATTCTACAAACAATGCAAGGCTATTTTGGAAGTATGCAAGCTTCTGATTTCAATCGGTTTGGTAAGTACTACCGTGTTGTTATGCAAGCTGAAGCAGGAGAACGTACGGACCCTTCTAATCTGGATGGTGTGTATGTTAAAAACCGTACGGGTGACATGGTACCAATAAATACGCTTGTAAATTTGCAGCGTGTTTACGGTCCGGAAACTGCATCCAGATATAATCTGTTTAATTCCATTGGTATAAACGCGATTCCCAATAAGGGTTTTAGTTCCGGAGATGCAATTCGAGCGGTTGAAGAGGTTGCAAAAACACAGCTTCCAAGTGGATTCACCTATGAATTTTCTGGTATGACAAAAGAAGAAATTGTGTCGGGAGGTCAATCTACTCTGATCTTTACTCTTTGTCTTGTGTTTGTGTATTTCTTAATGGCTGCGCAATATGAAAGCTATATCATTCCTCTTGCCGTAATACTCAGTATACCTACCGGGGTGTTTGGTGTCTTTGCAGCAATTGGCATTACAGGTATCTCGAACAACATTTATGTTCAGGTAGCTTTGGTTATGCTTATCGGTCTACTGGCGAAAAACGCAATTCTTATCGTGGAATTCGCTATTCAGGCACGTAGTAGAGGATTACCTATTACACGAGCCGCTTTACAAGCCGCGAGGTTACGTTTACGGCCCATCATCATGACCTCACTTGCATTTATTGTAGGCATGATTCCAATGATGCGCGCAATTGGTCCTTCAGCGCAGGGTAACCACTCAATAAGTATTGCGGCGGCGGGCGGAATGCTCAGTGGTGTGGTGTTAGGTGTGCTGATTATCCCTGTCCTATTTATCGTGTTTCAATTTTTACACGAAAAGGTAAGTAATAAGCGGCAGCACGAGAAACATAAAGAAAAAGGTTTTAAATCCAACCACGTGGAGATGGCCGTTGAAAATAATTAACGATAAAAATATTGTCACATTCAGCTCTTTAGGAATGTCCTATTTAAAGCATTTCTGAAAGAATTGCTGAATGACAAGAAAATCAAAATATGAACAATGACGATGGAAACATCTGTTAATTAAAGATTAGTATGAACTATAAATCAAAATTATTGGGTGTACTTGCTATAGTTACGTTACTCGGATCTTGTAAAACCACCGAGCTAGCTGACACTAAGCAGCACATCCCCACCCTGCCAGAGGAATATCGGCATGCTCAGCAAACCCTGGGTGACAGCACAGCGCTTAGTATCGGTTCTGTTCCATGGAAAAACTTCTTTAAGAACCCGACATTGGTTAAATTAATTGACAGCGCTATTACCTATAATGTGGACATGCAGCTTGCAGTAAAGAACATAGAAGCGTCGCAATTGCTATTAAAGCAAGCCAAAGCCGGCTATTTGCCGGAGATATCAGCTCGAGCAGGAGTTAGTAGCACAAACCCTTCAAATTACAGTATGAATGGGTTGAATCTGGGGCAGATTCTAGGAAGCAACCACATCGAGGATTATTCGGCATCTGTCGGACTTGCTTGGGAGGTCGATTTATGGGGTAAAGTCAAAAATCAAAATCGAGGCGCCCTAGCCGAGTATCTGCAAACCGAAGAGGCAAAAAAGGTGGTTCAGACACAGGTTGTTTCACAGGTGGCTAAGGGGTATTATCAGCTGCTCCTACTTTATGAATTAATGGAAATCGCGCGATTAAATTTAGACCTGAGTAGTAACACGCTAAACGTAGTGCAGCAACAGTATGAAGTCGGCGAAGCCAACTTGCTGGCGCTCGAACAGGTGCATGCACAAAAATTAGCAGCAGAAAGTCTCATTCCCGAATTTCAACAGCAAATTTACCTGCAAGAAAATGCATTACAGGTTTTGAGCGGTCATCTACCGCAGGAAATCAAGATAGCAGAATCATTGGATGATATTAGTTTGCCGGAAAATCTTCTAGGCGGCGTACCTGCGGAATTACTTCGTCATCGTCCAGACGTTAAACAAGCCGAGCTCGCAGTGCTTGCTAATATGGCATATACACAATCAGCTAAAGCCCAGATGTATCCTTCGCTTATTATTAGTGCAGAGGCGGGTGTTAATGCGCTGAAGACCAGTAACTGGTTTAATTTACCGGGTGCACTATTTGGCTCTGTAGCCGGATCTCTAACACAGCCTATATTCCAAAGGAGAGCGCTAAAAACGCAATATGAGCTCCGTCAAATTGAAGGAGCTAAAAGTGTAACTCTGTTCCAGCAGTCCTTTATCGTGGCTGTGGGCGAAGTGTCTGATGCGTTAGTCTCGATACAAAAATTAAAAGAACGGTACCAGATCGCCGATAAACGGACCCAGAGACTCCGCCAGGCAAGCAAACATGCCGATATCCTTTTCGAAACAGGTTCAGCAAATTATTTAGAGGTCATCAGTGCGCAGAGTAATGTATTACAAACCGAACTTCAACTTGCACAGATAAAAAAAGATGAGCTTACAGCCATTGTAGATCTTTATCGTTCGCTTGGCGGAGGCTGGGGCTCCGGGGTTTCCGAAGAAACAGACGATAAAAAAGCTAATATCGAGCAGGGTGCCCAAGATAGTAGCATCCTTGTGAAACAACAAGCTTCCCCTAAAATTGCAGAAGCAAAACATTAGGTTATATATAAAAAGGGCCGAGGAGCTCTCTATATATATCGGAACATAGATTACGAAAATTTTGAAACAAGTGTTTAGTTTGGTTTTGATTCGGGCCGGTGAAGCGTTTGCATCGGCCCAATCGAACACACAGCATACGAATACTGTTTTACTTTAGAAAAAATCATTAATAATACTTTAATCATTGAAAATGAAAACACTAATTATCGTCACCCATCCGAACATCGAAGCGTCGGTTATCAATAAAAGGTGGATACAAGAATTAGAAAAACATCCCAAAAAATATGATGTCCATCAGTTGTACTTAGCGTATCCAGATGAAAAAATAGATGTGGAAAAAGAGCAAAAACTTATCGAAAAGTATGATAAAATTATACTGCAGTTTCCTCTTTATTGGTTCAGCAGTCCTCCCCTTTTAAAAAAATGGTTTGATGAGGTACTTACCTACGGATGGGCTTATGGCAGCAAAAGCGGATATAAAGTAGGTGATAAAAAAATAGCGCTAGCAATATCTGCAGGAGTGGACGAGGATGAACTTGGCCCAGGAGGAAGCTCTAAATACACGCTAACCGATCTTACACGTCCCTTCGAATTGACCTTTGAGTACGTAAAAGCCGATTATAAGGCTCCATTTGCGTACTATGGCATGGAATCTAATGTAACTAATGAATGGGTGGAAAATAGCGTACCGAAGTACCTAAGTTATATTGATCAGCTTTAAGAAATTTTAATATTTCGTCCATGAAAAATTAAAATAGTTCAATTGAAAAGGTCTGCTCGAGAATTTTCCATATTCTCGGCAGACCTAATTATATTTTCTGCATGCTATAGAGGCATAACAGAGTAATTCATCCATCAACGTCGTCTCAACAGTATAAACAGTCCCACGCAAGCCACGCAGAAAGTCAGAGCTTCTTTTGTAAGCGTTGTTCTATCATAAGTCCAGCGCGCCCTCAGCCCTTTTTCTTTTAGTATATTGGGAATCTTTCCCCGCCGGAAATCATTAAAAATTCCTTCTATTTCATTAATACGGTCCGCTAATAATAGTGGTAGCCAATGCCTGTATCTGGATTCGCTATACTGGAATGCATAACGTCTTACCCTGCCACTAATTCCTTTTGGAGGCAGGGTTTCCCCTACAACATACGAAAAAGACGGCCTTTCGCTGGATTTCAATATCTCCGTAACGGGCCGCTGGTGGAAAGGTCGTTCATCGTAATTTTGATCATCTTCTGAATTGTCTTTACGCATAGGATAAGTAGGATTATTTAGGGGATCGGCGTCTATGCCCCAGCCTTTTATCCGTTTACTCATTTCTTTTAGATCTCTCATAAAATTAACTCGTATAAACCCACACTACCTTTAACTTGTGGGAGGAATGGAG
>NZ_JABMCQ010000079.1 GCF_013179575.1 Sphingobacterium shayense
ACCTCTTCCCATTCCGAACAGAGCAGTCAAGCCCGCCAGAGCCGATGGTATTGCCGTAACAGGTGGGAGAGTAGGTCGGTGCCTAATTTTATACAAAACCCCTTCAAGTAATTGGAGGGGTTTTTTTGTGCCTTTTTTTGACCGATTGGTCCTGCTGTTTTTCCTTTGCAGTATGCTTTATTCTTTGAATATTTGCTGTCTATTAATGTAACTAACATTTTAAGACATAATCTGCCTATAAACGTGGTAACTTCAACTCTTACGTTGAACACTTAGCAGCCTGTCTGGTAAAATTAAATCACTATTATGAATGTATACGAACAAATATCAATAGGGCTGTACATGTTATTGATGATAGCTATTGGTTTTTATTCCTATAAGAAATCGTCAAGAAGTTCCGAAGATTTTTTAATAGGCGGCCGGGAGATGAGTGCAGCTGTTACTGCTCTTTCTGCGGGTGCCGCTGATATGAGTGGTTGGCTTCTAATGGGAGTTCCGGGCGCTATGTATTATTCTGGGATTTCAAGCGTTTGGATAGCGATAGGGCTCACGATAGGTGCATTTTTCAACTATGTTCTTGTCGCTCCTCGCTTGCGGGTATATACTGAAGTTGCTAATAACTCGATTACCCTCCCGGTTTTCTTTGAAAATAGGTTTCGTGACAAGAGTCAACTGTTGAAATTCGTGTCTTCCGTTTTTATTCTTGTCTTTTTTACGCTATATACGTCGGCAGGAATGGTAGCTGGTGGACGTCTTTTCGAATCAGCTTTTGAAATGGATTATCAGACGGGCTTATATTTGACAAGTTTTGTTGTCGTGTTATATACTTTTTTGGGTGGATTTCTCGCTGTAAGTTTGACGGATTTTGTGCAAGGTACGATCATGGTACTGGCGTTGGTAATCGTCCCGGTTGTGATTTTAACTTATACAGGAGGGATATCGGATTCTCTACGGGTAATTGCAACTAAAGATCCTTTAAATATGAATATCTTTCGTGGAGCCACTACGGTGTCAATAATTTCTTTGCTTGCTTGGGGACTAGGATATTTTGGTCAACCTCATATACTAGTTCGTTTTATGGCTATTGAACGTGTAAGTGATGTTATTAAAGCAAGGCGAATCGGAATGACATGGATGATTTTTACGGTAGTAGGAGCCATGTTAGTCGGCTTTTTGGGAATCGCCTACTTGCATTTGTATGACCAGGATACTATGAACGCATTTGATTCCTCAAAGCAACTTTCCGAAACGATATTTATCTACATGTCAAGAACGCTTTTTCATCCATTTATTGGAGGGTTTTTACTGTCAGCTATTTTGGCAGCAGTAATGAGTACGATATCTTCTCAATTGCTAGTCACTTCAAGCTCGTTAACCGAAGATATTTATCACGCGTTTTTCAACAAGACAGCAGGTCCAAAACACCTTCTCCTATTTAGTAGGATGGCTGTATTGGTTGTAGCGCTAATTGCACTTTTAATTTCTTTGACGCCGAGAGAGAGTGTACTTAATTTGGTCGGAAACGCATGGGCGGGCTTTGGAGCTGCTTTTGGGCCTCTTATTCTGCTGTCTCTCATGTGGAACCGCACTACTGGAATTGCTGGCCTATTCGGTATAATTATAGGAGGCTCGACTGTGCTAGGTTGGGTTTATATTCCTCACGGCTATAAAGCAGTTTACGAAATTATACCGGGCTTTATTCTAAGTTTTTTAACGATTGTTACTGTATCTCTTTTATCCAAGCCGGTATCGAAGGAAATTAATGATGAGTTTAAGAGGGTTCAAAATATTAGAAAAGATCCCTTAGAGTAATAACTATTAAAACATTACGGCAGCCTTTGTGCGATTAAGCTGCCGTAATGTTTTTAATACTGAACCGTTAATCTAAAACGTTCAAAGTTATTTTATTCGGTTGTTTTGGATCAAAATATATACGGTGAGTGTTTTTAATATAGTCTTCTTCTGTCGCCTCGAATTCATTCATAAATTGATTGGGATTCTGTCCTACTAACGGAAACCACGAATGTTGAATTTGAACCATAAGTTTGTGGCCTTTCTTGAATGTGTGCGCGACATCCGGAAGCTTTACTTTTACAGATGTTTTCTCCTCGCTATTGAAGGGCTCGGGCTTGCTAAAGCTATTCCTGAATTTACCACGAAGTATTTCTCCACGGACAAGCATTTGATAGCCAGACATTATTGTATTATCGTCCCTAGGTGATTTAGCCGTACTAGTGTCGGGATAGACATCGATGATTTTAACAATAAAATCTGCATCGGTACCACTTATAGAGACTAGTAAGTCTGCGACGACTGGACCAGCTAGGGTTAGATCTTGTGTTAATTCGTCAGTTTGGAACACAAGTACATCTGGTCGATTCGCTACGAAACGTTGATCATCAATCATATATTCACGTGTTCTCTCAGTTATAACGCCTTCTTGGAATGGAACTGGTTTCTTTGGGTCGCTTATGTATTCGATAAATTTGTCTTGTTGTATCGTGTTTGAATCAACTAATGCCAGTTCTGGAGTTAGGTATAAGTGTTGCTCTCGTGTTTCACGTGGCGGCCATTGATCTAGTTTTTTCCAATTATTTTCTCCCGTAAAAAAAACCGTAGCTTCGGCTGGTGAAAATTTCCCCTTTCCTTTTAAATAATAATCGAAAAAAGGCAGCTCGATTTCGCGTTGATAGTAAAGGCTAGTCTTCTGCCCGAAGTTAATGTCGCCGAACGAGTCTCCATCGGACCTTACCCATCCACCGTGGAACCAAGGTCCTATTACTAGGATGTTGTTTGTTCCTGATGTAGTTTTCTCGATTTGCTGGTAGGTTTCAAATGTCCCATATACATCTTCTGCGTCAAAAGAACCTCCGACAACCATAACCGCCGGCTTTACTTTTCCGAGGTGTTCAGTGATGGTTCTATTAATCCAAAAACTATCTCTAGTATTGTGTTTAGCAAGATCATCCCAAAATTTTACAGTATGTCCGAGATATTTTTCTTTTAATAGGGGGATATTTTGGTTGTCTAAGAAGAATTTATAGAAGTCGCCTGACGGTAAAGAGAACCCTTTTGGAGCCGCGGGGTCAATATTAGTGATTGGCTTTTCTCGAGGTGCATCAAATGTATACATAAAACGGAATGCGTCCATTAGAAATAAGGCTCCACCATGTCGAAAGTCATCCCCGATAAACCAATCTGTCACGGGAGCTTGTGGGGAAACGGCTTTTAATGCAGGGTGTGAGTCTATTAGGCTTGCGGTCGAATAAAACCCAGGGTATGATATTCCATACATTCCAACATTTCCATTATTGTTTTTAACGTTTTTTACCAACCAATCAATAGTGTCGTAGGTGTCGGTACTTTCATCAATTTGGAGTTTGTTTTCTTTCGTTTTTGTTGGACGGATATTTTCGAACACCCCTTCACTCATCCATTTGCCACGCACATCCTGGTAAACGAATATGTAACCGGCTTTTGTCATATCAGGAAAGTTTCCTAGAAATGATTTGACTTTGTCCTCGCCATAAGGTGCGACCGTATAAGGAGTGCGATTTAGGAGTATAGGGTAGTTTTTTGTTTGGTCTTTAGGAATATAAATACTTGTAAACAATCTTGTACCATCACGCATTGGTATATAACGTTCAATCTTAGTGAAATTTTGTTTTATGTATTCCTCATTGATCGTCTGTGCCAAAACTGATAGGCTAAGGAAGAGCCAACAGGTTAATATAAGAGACTTTTTCATTGGTAATATGATTTGATTTTTTTTGAATTTAATGAAAATTCCATTATTGTTCGCTGTTAAAGGGTATTTAATTCCCAATTGGTATAAAAAAAGGCTACTCCATAATGGGTAGCCTTAATCAAAAATATGTTTATGGAATTACTTTGCTAATTCTTCAGCGATAGCAACTCCGATCTCTGCAGGAGACTCTACAACGCGAATACCGCATTCACGCATGATTTTCATCTTAGCAGCAGCCGTATCGTCTGCTCCACCAACGATTGCTCCAGCGTGTCCCATACGACGTCCTGGAGGCGCTGTTTGTCCTGCTATGAATCCAACTACGGGTTTTGTTCCGAATTCTTTAATCCAGTTAGCCGCTTCAGCTTCCATTCCACCACCGATTTCGCCTATCATGATGATACCTTCAGTTTCCGGATCGTTCATTAACAATTCAACCGCTTCTTTTGTGGTTGTACCAATGATTGGATCACCACCAATACCGATCGCGGTAGTGATACCTAGACCAGCTTTAACAGTTTGATCGACAGCCTCGTAAGTTAAAGTTCCTGATTTTGAAACGATCCCTACTTTACCTTTCTTGAAGATAAATCCTGGCATAATGCCAATCTTGGCTTCTTCAGCTGTAATAATACCAGGACAATTTGGTCCAATTAAACGAGAATTTTTATCGCTCAAGTATGATTTTACCTGAATCATATCTTTAGTAGGGATACCCTCTGTTATACACACAATAACTTCAATTCCTGCCTGAGCAGCTTCCATGATCGCATCAGCGGCAAATGCAGGTGGAACGAAAATAATGGAAACATTTGCACCTGTTGCTTCTACAGCGTCTTGTACAGTATTAAACACTGGACGATCCAGATGAGATTGACCTCCCTTACCTGGTGTAACACCACCAACTAGATTTGTGCCATACTCAATCATCTGAGACGCGTGATAAGTACCTTCATTTCCGGTAAAACCTTGTACGATTACCTTAGAATCTTTATTTACTAATACACTCATTTTTTCTGTTTTTTTGCAAAGCAAATCTACTATTTTGCAATGACTTCTAAAAATTAAGCTGACGCTATTAAGCCATTTTTTTAGAAAAGGTTTAACTTTTGCACGAAATGCCACAATACTATGCCTATTGTGACTGAGACATTCAAAGAATGTTTTGTGCCGAACTGCGGGATTTCGATGCAAGCATCTACGTTGGACATAATTTCATCAGATACTCCGTGCACTTCATTTCCGAAAATGAATGCATATTTTTCGTCTTTATTTGGGTAGGCGTCTTGGAGAGAAACACTATCGGTAGCTTGTTCTATCGCTATTATTTTATACCCTTCACGTTTTAATTGAGCTACAGCATCGACGGTGCTTTTCTGATGTTCCCAATCGACAGAATTGGTCGCTCCTAAAGCAGTCTTTTCTATTTCCCTATGAGGGGGAGTACCTGTAATGCCACATAAAATGATTTTTTTGATGGCAAATCCGTCTGCAGTTCGAAATGCAGAACCAACATTATGCATGCTTCGTACATTATCTAATAGAATTACAATAGGTGTTTTATCTTGAATTTTAAAGGAATCAATATCGGGTCGATTTAATTGTTCCATTGACAACTTCTGCATTTATTTTATAGTTAAAGTGCAAAAATAATTATAATTATTTGGATATGCCGCCGAGGTGTTTGTTTCACAAGGAGTCTTATACCTCAATCTGCAGTAATAACATCAAATTTAAAGATGCTTTATAGTTGTTTCACGTAGAAAAATATGGTATGTTTGTTCTCTGGAATATAATTAGGGTTTTATTTATTTGGTTTATTAAGTGTATTTTCCGTCCTTTTTTATTAAGTGTAAAGTAAACTTACAAACTAAATTCAAAATAGATTTTGATTAATGGAAATAACATGTTATTTTTGCATTCCGAAATTGATATAAGAAAATAAAATTAGCTAAGAAATGGCAAATCATAAATCAGCGATTAAAAGAATTAGAACGAACGCAGCGAAACGTTTAAGAAATCGTTACCAAGCAAAAACTACGCGTAACGCAATTAAGAAATTACGTACAACTACGAATGTTGATGAAGCTAAAGCTTTATTACCAAGAGTAATATCTATGCTTGATCGTTTAGCTAAAAAGAATGTAATTCATAAAAAGAAAGCGTCTAACAACAAATCTAAGTTGACGAAATTCGTTAGCAAATTAGCGTAAGCTTTTTGTTAACCAACGATATATTAGGGGTGTATTCATTTACATCCCTTTTCTCGTATATAATAAAGCCGAATGTTATTAACATTCGGCTTTATAGTTCGTTACAGAATTTGATTGATAATTTCGTCAAGCTTTTGTGTGTCTTCTTTGTACGGTGCTAAGTCATACAGTTCCACTTTCCGAAAATCTATTGGATGACTTTCGCTTTGTAGATAAATAAATCCACTCTCCAGTAATTTTCCATCCTGCTTCTGTTTCGGATCAAAATTATTGACGCTCCCTCCGCCGACTTGAGGTTTATAATATTCTAATACAACTTGGTCATCTAATACATGTTTGATTACAGAGTCGCCCAATACTACAAATTCGGCAGTCACCCATTGATCGCCATGATAAGTTTTTGAGATTGAACTAGTACAGTGGGGCGTGAATAATTTGTCCGCAATTACTACATTGGTTCCAGGAGTGCATAGATTTGAAGTCGTGCGTTCATCAGATCCGTTTCCTCCCAACATTTGTCCTTCTATAGATATTGGAAAGTCTTGATCTTTTAACATTGTGTTCGGATCTTGTCCATGTAGCATGGCACCACTGTTACGCCACGCCCAACCTTCACCTCCCTTGGTTTGCTCGTTAACAAAACGGTATTCAATACGAAGCACATAGTAACTGTATGGAGTGTTAAACGCTAAGTGACCGTATTGCTGATTAAAATCGTCATAACCGTCGTATCGTATTTTTAACAGCCCATCTTCGACACGGAAAGTGTTTGCATAGTTCTCGCCAGGTTCATGTAAGCGAATTTTAGGAGTCCAATTTTTGATGTCCTTGCCATTAAAAAGTTGCAATGGTTTCGGACTGCTATTCATGGTAGAAGTGTCCTTGTGCGACGCACAAGCAGAAAACAATGTTGTGGCTGCGAGTAACGATAAAAACGTTAGTTTCATGTGATAGGGTTAAGTTTAAAATAATAAATTTTTGTTTTTTATATATTCACTGGGTCTTACCCCAATAATTTTATTAAACGTGTTACTAAATGTTGGCAAGCTACTGTAACCTACCCGTGTAGCGACCTCGTTAACACTTAGCTTGTCATCCAAAAGTAGTTTAAGTGCGGTAAGCATTCTCAATATAGTGTAGTATTGTATAAATGACATGTTAAGTTCACGTTGAAATAGTCTGGCCAAGGTACGTTCACTCAAGTCAAATTCATTAGCTAAGTTTTTAAAACCTACGTTATCATCGATTCTTTGCTCTAAGTATGACACTATCTCTTTTAATTTTTCATGTTTGGGGTAGGGTAGTGCTAGCGGAAGTTCCGCTTTTGATACTTCAGGGAGAATTAATTTAAATGCTTTTGCGATCGAAAATTTAGGTTCCTCAGTTGGAAATATGTTCCCTGTCCATCGGTTAGTGAACATAATAAACTCTATAAGGAAATCACTCACAGGATATATATGAACCTTATCAAAGAAAGAGGTATCTGTTTCAAACTTCGGGAAATATAGGTTTCTCATAATTACCTGGGGACTACTGGGATGGATGCTATGGAGAGTACCTGCCGGAATCCATATGTAATGTCGCGCTGGCAAGAAATATGATTTTTCGTTTGTTTTAAGGAAAACAATACCTCCCTCTGTATATAAAAATTGGCCCTTTTGGTGTTCGTGGTCAGCAATTACTTTTTCTCCCATCATTGCGTGGTGGCAATAAATGCTGTCGTCGAAGGAGTCGACTTCCGTCATGTAATATTTGTCTATATACATCTTGTTGTCCATAGTTTTATCCTAATTCGCCGTATAAATTTCCTGTTTTTTAATGAAATAAGCAAAAAAGTGAGTATCTACTTACGACGCAGGTAGTGATTATGTGCTTTCTAAGTAAGTGCTGACTTTCTAGTTTTTTGTTTAACTAATTGCTGTTCAGTGATTTATTTTTTTTGGTATGCTAGGTTGTTTATGTGCAACTATTTGTTTATTAGGTGTTTGTTGTTTTTTTTATAGTATGATAATAATATGGCAAATTTTAATAAAATACACATATAAAATATGCTTAATATTGCTTTTGTTATCCTTGGAAACGCAAAAAGATGTTAACTTAAGTTACTATGACTGAAGAAAGAATAAAATTTGAAAAACTAAAAGATCGTGTCATGACTGCTCAGCAGGCCGTCCAATTTTTCGAAACGAATATGGTGGTTGGTTCGAGTGGGTTTACAAAAGCAGGCGACAGTAAAGTTGTTTTGCCTGCATTGGCCGAGCGCGCCAAGAACGAAGATATCCAAATAACTTTGATGACAGGTGCTTCTTTAGGTCATGGGACTGACGGTAAACTCGCAGAAGCAGGCGCTCTGAAAAAGAGGATGCCTTTTCAAGTTGATCGCATTTTGCGTGATAAGATCAATAAAGGAGATGTGTTGTTTATTGATCAACACCTTAGTGAGGCCGCAGAGTTACTGCATAACAAGAATCTACCTCCTGTTGATATCGCTGTGATCGAGGTCGCTTTTATCGATAGGGACGGCAGTCTAGTTCCTACCACCTCGGTTGGGAATTCGTCTACTTTTGCTGAATTAGCGAAAAAGGTAATAATTGAAATCAACACCGCTGTCCCAATGGATATTTATGGGATTCATGATATTTATAAAGCAGAGGACTATCCACATAGAAATGTAATTCCTATTGTAGCACCCTGGAACAAAATTGGACGTAAAACGATTCCAATAGATCCAGATAAAATTGTGGGTATAGTATTTACAGATAAGGTTGATAGTCCTGCCGATATCGCAAGTCCCGATGACAAGACAGTGTCAATTGCTAAATATATATTAGAATTTTTTGAAAATGAGGTACGCTTAGGACATCTTACAGACCGGTTGTTGCCAATACAAGCTGGAATCGGTAAGGTTGCAAATGCGGTGCTAACCGGTTTTAAAAATAGTAATTTTTACGATTTAACGATGTTTTCAGAGGTGCTACAGGATAGCACATTTGATTTAATTGATTCAGGTAAGCTTTCCTTTGCTTCGGCATCATCGATTACAGTTTCTGAAGAATGCTATAAACGCGTCGTCGGTAATCTCCAAAAATATCGCGACAAGATGGTACTAAGGCCTCAAAATATATCAAACACACCGGGACTGATACGTAGACTCGGTGTTATAGCGATCAATACGGCAATTGAATTTGATATTTATGGTAATGTCAATTCAACACACATTTCTGGTTCAAAAATTATGAATGGCATAGGAGGATCGGGAGACTTTGCTCGTAACGCGTATCTAAGTGTTTTTGTAACACAAGCTGCCTCCAAGGAAAATAAAATTTCACATGTTTTACCAATGGTTTCTCATGTAGATCATACGGAACATGATGTTGATATTTTAGTAACAGATATCGGCTTAGCTGACTTGCGCGGACTTGCGCCAAGAGAGCGTGCTCAAAAGATTATTGATAATTGCGTGCATCCGGATTACAAAGAAGAATTACAATCCTATTTCGATCGTGCATGTCAACGAGGGGGACATACGCCGCATTTGTTGGAAGAGGCATTCAGCTGGCATCTGCGGTTATCGGAAACTGGTTCAATGAGAAAATAGAAAATCTGTTATCACGCCGGCAAATCAGGCAATATGTACTGAATAGTGCGACATGTTACTAAGATGTTCTTTTTGGGCTGGAAAGAAACAGAGTGGCATCCCTCGCGGATGTCACTCTGTTTGAAACATATTGTAATTAAGCGTTTTCTATCTTTTTCCAGGTAGGTAGATTTGGAACCCAAGTCCGACACCTAGTCCTGTTGCCTTGTCACCAAGGTTCACGTTTGCCTTCGTATAGTTATATCCGAGGGTCGCCTCTAACGCTACCGATTGAGTTATAAAATGAGCGTATCCTACATTTGCGCCTAGCGCTAAAGAAACATCATTTCCAGCGGAACTTCCTGCAATACCAATATCTCCTTGGGTAAAGAATCTACTTGATTGGGTAGCTCCTCCAGGAAAGTAATAACGCACAAACGGCGCGATTCCGTAGCCCCATTCATTATCGAGATCTTTAACTGCGGTAAAACCCAAGTTGGCTTGAGCACCAATTGCTAATCCATCACTGATGAAATAACCAGCTCGCGGTTGTACTTGAATATTAAAAGCCTTTCCTTCAAAGCTGTAACCGATGTTGCCTAATGATCCACCGACCATCCAATTTCCCCTTTTAATAGGATCTAGTCCTACATTGGCAGAAGTTTGAGGAGTAGTCTCGATATTCTGTGCTTGACTACTTACGGTGTAGCCTAAAAGCAGTGCAAATAAAATTGTAAATTTCTTCATGTCTCTTTTTATTGATTACCTAAAGAACAACAACGTTTGAAAAAAGTTTGATATATCTTGGTGCTTTTGTAGAATTTTCGCTACCTGATGTGTTGAACTATTGTTACGTATCGGTTGTTTGGATGGAGAATTGTTGAATTTTTCTATCAACTAAGATTATTCCCTCCCGATTAAAGAACGCGCTGTATTTTTGTCCTTTGTCGGGTTCAAGCTGATAGCAGAATTTAAGAGATCTGAATTATATGCTTCCGAGGAAACGCTAATTAATATACGGAGAGGCTAGGTTTCTTTTCTTAATATAATAATCTAGTACTTTCGCTGCCTGAAATGGGCGGTCTGTGCTGAGGATATCAGCACCGTTTTCTAAATAATCTGCATAGATTTGATCTCCTCGCTGTTCGGCTTGACGGTCTAAGTTTCCGATTGTTCCTAATATGCATAGAATGCCGTGTTCATGGAGAAAATCCGTTAATTTACTGTCTGGTTGGCGTGTGCCTATAAAAGCGATAATCCGTGTGTCGGGAACATCGTTATCATTCAAGCGTATCAAATCTTCGATGTTTTTTATTGATGCCGAGATCATTAGATCAGGGGCTAAATTATATACGACCGCAGCTTGGTTCGCACTGCATGTGATGATTATTGAGTATGCTTCTGCTTTTGCGTTTCTTATTGCGTCAATCACTAATTTATAAGGGACATTTTTCTTCACATCAAGCGTGTAGATCACTTTGCCTGCACCCCACTCGAGAGCTTCTTGTAGTGTCGGAACACGGTATTTTGTCAGGTTGCCTTGGTTGTCTTCAAGCCGTAGCGCTTTAATTTCTGCCAAAGTATGACGATTGACCCTTCCTTTCCCTGTAGTTGTTCTTTCGAGAGTCTGATCGTGCATCAACACCAACGCTGAATCTTTAGTCAACGCAATATCACATTCGATAATCACAGGCATTTTTGATGCGATGTGTTGAAACGTTTCAATGGCATTTTCAGGAAAATTTTCAGTGGGTCCGCCACGATGGGCACTAATTAGAGGAACACGTTGTTCTGTGTAGGTTAAAAATTTATACAGATCATCTGTGCTCTGAAGCTTGAAACGATTTTCTCCCGATGTATTATACCTAGATTGCTCGGCAATTGGTGTACTTCTAAAGCAACTTGTTGTTACCGCGAGAATTGCCGAAAAAACTATAATAAGGTTAAACGTTCTGCTCATAGCTTTCGATTGATTGACAAATGATTTCGAGCGGTGTACTGATTTGGTCAATATGGATGTGTGCTTGGAGGTAATAAGGGGCTCGTTCTTGAAGTTTACTTTCAATAAACTCTAAAAGAGCGTCCCCTTGTAGTCCCCCTAACGCAGGGCGACTACCGATGTTCGATTGCTGAAGTCTGGAATATAATGCCTTCGGCGTCAGTTGCAAATACAGGGAGATACCGTTGTTACGTATCCATTCCATATTGTCAAAATAACAAGGACTTCCGCCTCCGGTTGAGATGACCGTGTTTTTGTCTGTTTGCTCTTTTAGCAGTTTACTTTCCAATTTCCGAAATTCACTCTCGCCATGTTGGTTGAAATATTCAGGAATAGACATACCAATATATTGGACTATTTTTTCATCTAAATCGATAAATTGTTTGTTTAGTTGTTTCGCAAGCTTTTTACCTAATGTGGTTTTACCACTGCCCATGAATCCAATTAGAAATATCGGTTTGTCCATTATTTAACTAAGTATTTTTCAATTTCGGCTTTCGATGGAAAGCTGATTTTAGACCATTTTTTTATCACTACTCCATTCTGGAGTAAAAGAACGCCTGGGTTGGATCGTACCATGCTTTTTAAAGGAATCGCATCCGCATAGAAAGTTTCAAGTACTAAGTCCATTTCTTCGTTTAAGCCGTTTGCAACTTGTGCTGAGCTCGCTGTTAAAAGTACTGCTCTTAAGTTATTGTCCGTTGAAAGGTCACGGATGGTCGTATTAATCCGATCTAACGCAATTATATCGGCAAGCGCTAGCTTGTCTATATATGTGCTAACCACGATAAAATTGTAATACGGATTGCTAATGATTTCATCCGTCACCTCATTTCCGTCTGCATCTGAAATATATAAATCGGTGATCGGTATTTGATAACCTTTTTTTACAAGTCTAGATTCGGGCTCACCAACGACTTCTAGATTTTTATCTTCCCAAAGGCCATTCATATACTCCTTGTCAGTTACCTTATTAGTTTCCCCGGTAGTTTTGTTTTTTAGTTCGTAAATATATTCATAAACGTCACCTTGCTTTCCTTCGGGTAGGACCATTTGTTCAGGGATGTTGTTTCCTTCTTTGTAGGGTAGAAAATCAATGAACGGTAAAAAGTATTTTGTATAAATTCCCGTTCCAAACGAAATAAGAATGAGCAGAAAAACAACTAGTTTTCTTGACGCGCCAACAGGGATTAGGGGTTGTATTCGATCTCTATATTTAAAAATTACTACTATAAAGATTAATAATATAATGTCCTTTATGAATGATTGCCAAGGCGTAAGAGGAATAGCATCGCCAAAACAACCACATGAGGTAACCACTTCAAAAAATGCAGAATAAAATGTTAAAAAGGTGAAGAATAATATTAAAAGTAGTAGACCACGCGCGACTGTACGCCTATATAATCCAAGGAGTAAAAATGCGCCTAGTATGATTTCGAATCCACAGATGAATACGGCAATCCAAGTACTATAGTCATTTAGGCTGTCTAATTTGAACACCAAAAAGTATTCTTCTAATTTGTATCCAAATCCCGTAGGATCATTTGCTTTTATGAACCCTGAAAATATAAACAGCAATCCCACAAACAGTCGACTAAATCCTAGAATGAAATCAACTGTGCTCGTTTTTCTTTTTTGTGTTGGGTTGAAATTTGTTTCCATTGTTTTATTTTTTTTCGGCAACGTCTAGTTTTATAAGAGCGAACACTGCATAATTTAACATGTCTTGATAATTCGCTTTTAGACCTTCAGAAACCAATGTCTGTCCATTGTTATCTTCAATTTGTTTGACACGGTGTAATTTCATTAATATCATATCGGTCAAAGATGATATACGCATTTCGCGCCATGCCTCACCATAATCGTGGTTTTTTGCGAACATCAAATCTCGTGTTTCGTTTACCATTTGATCATATAGTTTTTCGACTGTGGGGTAGGGAAGATTTTCTGGACTATCGACGGGAAGCTCCAGTTGTATCATCGCCATGATGCTATAATTGACGATAGCTATATATTCTTCTAGAATGCCTTCTCCTACTCTAGAGACTTTTTTAACTTCCAAAGTACGAATACGCTGAGCTTTAATATACAGTTGATCAGTAATTGAGGATACCCGCATTATTCGCCAAGCCGTGCCGTAATCTTTCGCCTTCTTTAAAAATAGATCTTTGCAGTAACTTATTACGGTATTGTATTGTGCTGTTGTATCCATATTTTGAATCGTACTTTGTTTAGTTTCCAACAAATATAAACAGAATATGTTACTTGGTTAAGCAACAATATTACAGGAAGGGGAACTTCGGTAAAATTAATGCTTATTTTTACCTACTCGCTTTTGTCGATAGAACATTCGGTGGTTAACATGGAGAATGATTATGTTGTTTTTTCGGATGTTTGTTCGCCGTTTTTCTGACAATTAGAAGATTTAGATGTTTAGTGAAAAGCCTAATTTAGAGTAGAAATTTCAGTAGTTATAATGCTGTTTTTTGACTATATATACTATTAAGAAAATAAATGGAAATTATAAAACCAGAAATACGGGAGGTCAACGTTATTCGCTATGTTCAGCCTTTTCGAGAAGGAGGCTCTTTACCAGCTTTAGTTGACGCCGACGATGGATTTAGTTACGTTATTAAATTTCGCGGTGCCGGTCAAGGAAAAAAAGCACTTGTTGCGGAACTTATAGGGGGAGAGCTAGCCCGCTTTTTAGGCTTGCGAATGCCAGAAATGGTATTTGCAGAACTTGATGAATCATTTGCTAGAATGGAACCGGATGAGGAGATTCAAGATTTGCTACGGTTTTCCGTAGGAAAGAACTTGGGCGTGCATTTTTTAAACGGTGCTATTACCTTTGATGCAAACGTGGATACTATTGGCGAACTTGAAGCTTCAAAGATTGTCTGGCTCGACGCTCTATTGATGAACGTTGATCGTACAGTACGCAATACCAACATGCTGATGTGGCACAAAGAGTTATGGTTAATTGATCACGGAGCGTCACTTTATTTTCATCATTCTTGGGATAATTGGCAAGAACAAATGGTTAAGCCTTTTCTACAGATTAAAGATCACGTGCTTTTAAAAAATGCATCATTAGTGGAACAAGTCGACGCCGAGTTCCGAGGATTTTTTAATCAAGAAAATTTGGAAAATGTGTTAGGTATTGTTCCTGACGAATGGTTGATCGACGAGGGACGTGAATTATCAGCAGATAAAGCTAGGGAAACTTATGTTTCGTTTCTTCAGGGGAGAGTTGCGAATTCAACAATATTTATAGAACAAATTTTAAATGAGCGAAAGAACAGTATATGAATATGCAGTAGTTCGCGTGGTTCCGCGAGTTGAGCGTGAAGAATTTATAAACGTCGGGGTAGCACTCTATTGCCGACGACAACGTTTTGCTGCAGTGAAATTTTTCGTTAATGCAGATAAATGTAGAGCCTTAGACCCTAATATAGATTTAGAATTGATTCACGATCATCTACATTCATTTGCCCTTATATGTGCGGGCGATCAGAAAGCCGGGAGACTAGGGCAGTTGGAGCAAGCTGAGCGGTTTCGCTGGCTTACTGCAAAGCGGAGTACTATGATTCAATGTTCGGTAACACACCCTGGTATTTGTATTTCGGCTGAGGAAACATTGAACGAATTATTTGATAAATTAGTTCTATAGAAAATATAGATTATAACAAAGGAATCTTAAATTTGAACAGACACGACAATTACGAATAATGGAAGAATTTTATAGGCATATATTTAAGCAACAACAAGAGGTGCAAGATATGCCGAGCAATACGAGAATAGCGGAGTGGGCCACACATGTACTCCATTTGCTCTTCCCTGAGCGCGCTTCGGCTAGTTTTCAGGGAGTGGAAGACGTACGAAAGGCTTTTGAAGATTCAGAGGAAGAACTTTTTGAACTTCTTCAAAAAACAAAAGCTTGTTCTCATTGCGATAATAAGCGTATTGCAGCCCATTTTTTTGACACGCTACCTTTGGTATATGAAGTGATGTTAACCGATGCACAGGCTATTATGGAAGGGGATCCTGCAGCGCAGAGCATGCGCGAGGTGATTCGCACGTATCCCGGTTTTATGGCTATTTGTGTGTATCGGGTGGCAAATGTGCTGTGGACATCAGGGGTTCCATTGATTCCTCGCATTTTAACCGAACATGCTCATTCCAAGACTGGGATTGACATTCATCCTGGGGCTAAGATCGGAAATTATCTCCATATTGATCATGGCACAGGCATTGTCATCGGAGAGACTTGCATTATTGGTGAACACGTGAAACTTTATCAAGGAGTCACTTTAGGAGCATTGAGTGTAGAGAAGAATTTAGCGAACACGCAACGTCATCCAATTATTGAAGATCATGTCATTATTTATGCGGGGGCAACCATATTAGGTGGGCAGACCGTTGTGGGGCATCACTCGATAGTCGGGGGGAATGTTTGGCTAACTTCTAGTATTGATCCATATACCACTGTATATCATCAACCGAATTCGAAATTTATCGACACTAAACCTATTGTATAATGAGCGATTTAATTAATACCATTGGGAATACCCCGCTTGTAGAAATCCGAAGTTTTCACGATAATCCGAATGTGAAAATATACGCGAAATTAGAGGGAAACAACCCAGCTGGTTCGGTAAAAGACAGAGCAGCATTGAGTATGATACGATCTGCTTTGGAGCGTGGTGATATTAATAAAGATACGAAACTTATTGAAGCAACTTCGGGTAACACCGGAATTGCATTAGCAATGATTGCGAGCCTCTATGGGATTAGTCTGGAACTCGTTATGCCATCTACTTCTACAAGAGAACGGACGTTAACGATGCAGGCTTACGGAGCGAAGGTAACTCTTTTAGAGACCATGGAGATCTGTCGGGATTATGCAGAAGACAAAGCTGCGAGTGGAGAATATTATATTTTGAATCAATTTTCTAATCCTGATAATTACAAAGCGCATATACAAGCTACAGGTCCTGAAATCTGGAATGATACAGAGGGGAAAATAACACATTTTGTAAGCGCTATGGGGACTACCGGCACAATAATGGGTTGTTCAATGTTTCTTAAAGAGCAAAATTCAAACATTCAGATTGTGGGATGTCAACCAACCGAGGACTCGTCGATTCCCGGTATACGGCGCTGGCCTAAAGAATATCTTCCTAAGATTTTTGATGCATCACGCGTCGACCGAGTGATTGATATTGCTCAGGAGGATGCCGTCAGGCGGTCACGTGAATTAGTGCGTAAAGAAGGTATTTTTGCAGGAATGAGTTCAGGGGGGGCATTTCATGCTGCATTAGAAGTTGCAAATACGATCGATGAAGGAGTGATTGTCTTTATTGTATGTGACCGTGGCGACCGGTATTTAAGTTCTGATCTGTTCGGTTAATCCTATAGCGGCTAGTAACGCTCAAAGAAAAAAATCATTCCTCATATATTTTGAAAAGGGATATGTGAGGAATGATGATGAAGTAGCTGTTTGGAACATCGGGCGACGATAAATTTGACTATCCTTTAAGAATGGCAGATAGATGGTTTCTTTGAATAGTTGAAGTATAAAAGATGACGTTTTATTAGAGCTCGTTTAATTTTCTCTGGTCCAAATTTCAAATATCGGATCGCCTTTGGAACTTAATCCACTGTGTTGCCACTGTCCGTCTTTGATTTCTCCGGTAAAGCTCAGTTCTGCGCCAACTCGGGAATTGTCACGTGAGAAGAATAGTATTCGTTCCGTATATTTTCCATTTTTGAAAGAGTACTGGCCTCCTCCTGTACCGTAAAAACCTTTTTCGGCGGGATTAATTGCTATCCACTGAAAATATTCCCCAACTAACAATTTAATTGTCTTGCGGTCACCGCGGGGGATTGTGGAATGCTTCCCATCTTGTTGTCTGCCCGTAATACGCCAATTGCCGTCGAATTTTTGTGCCGAACCGTCTTGTGCGATCCAAACGTTGCCTGACGCATCTATTAAGTTTCCCTTTTCTAAGCTTACGTCCATAGATATTGAAGTTCCGACTAAATCGCTGTTTTTATCGCTGTATTCTACATCAACTTCTAGATTGCCCTCCGAATAGGTGAATGGCCCGCCTTGCGTGGAAATATATTTATCTTTTTGGTAATTTGTTAATGAACAGTATCCATCGATAAAAAGCCATAATTTTGTGTTCGTGCCTTCTTGAAATAGGAATGCACCTTGAATGGTAGATTGTCCGAAGGAGAGAAGAGTGCATAAGCACAAGCTTGTAATTACGCTGATAATTTTCATAATTCGTAGTTTTTGTTTATGTTTAAAATTAGTCATTTATACGATTATCACAACACGGGAGGTAATTAAGAGTCAAAATTCTTTTTATGAGCATACGCGTTTTCCTATCTATTGTTGCTTTATCTTTTTTTTTTCGGAGTACCGGCCAGCAAAATTCTTTGTTTTTAATTGTAACACACGACCATCGATTTCAGGGTGTTCGAAATGAGGCGGGAGATACCATAATTCCAGTTGAATATCATTATTATGGGGGACACGCTGAACA
>NZ_JABMCQ010000008.1 GCF_013179575.1 Sphingobacterium shayense
AATCTGTAAGCGCTATTTTCTGTCATCCCCGCCGGCAATGGCCCTAGTAAAACAAGTTTGGTATGGGGCATCGAATCTCTAATCCACTGAGCTATGCGTCCTATTCCTGTTGCGATTTCTTCGGGTGTATCCCTGTCAAAATTATTAACACCTATTGTTACCACAATTACCAAAGGATCGGCCACCGTATAATGGCCATTTTTTAAGCGCCAAAGCACATTCTGTGTACGGTCTCCGGATATTCCGGCGCATTCCCATCTGTAGTCCGAAAAAGCTTTTTCAAAGGCCGCCTTCCCTGGCTTATGGGTAACATTCGGCCGATGGCCGGCAATGCCCTGAGTGATAGAATTACCTACGAAAAGTATATCCAGTTTCTTCCTTACGGTAAGCAACGAATCAATGTCGGATTGCTGCTGCCACCAGTCAGTGCCCCCTGTCCATCCTGCTCCAGAACGATATTCACTCCCCGGAATTGGTAGGGCGGCGAAGTTTGTCTTGTATCCTGCGGCCCTTAAGATAAAGTCTACAATGGGCGTTGGGTTAGCTAAGCTATGTGGGTGATGATTTACTTTTGGTTTATGGATGACAGTAATATTACCTCCGTTTTCTCTAACATATTTCTCGAAAGGCAGTGTGTTTTCATCAATTGGCACCACATTATCAGCGTCGCCCACGACATGTAAAATAGGAAATCCCAGTTTTGCGATTGTTATGGCTTTATCCAACGGGCTACCCGAAAATTGATTTGCCTGATTTTCGGTGAGGTTATAGTTCTTTTTAAATAGGTCCCAATCGTATTCACTTCCCTTGCTCTTTCCCTTTCCCCCTGGCCAACTCTTCAAATCGAGCACAGGAGCATCTGCATACACGCTAGCGACCTTGTCGGGATTATCCAGAGCCCAGTTGTATGCATATATGCCGCCGCGACTCATTGCCTCCAAAGTTACCTTTTCTGCAAAACCAAGTTTTCGCATATAGCTATAAAACCCGTTCCATAAATCGATCGATTCTTTGTTGCCATATAACTCACTCACGTCACAATACATCAAATGAAAACCCCTTTCCAACAGCGCTAGATCGGCCTGTGGCTCGTGGCCCCAAAAACGGGCTCGCCAGATCCAAGGAGCGCCTTCCGCTACCTTTTTTGGCTTTACTATTTTGCATTTGCGGCTATTGAAAACAAAGTCTGCACATTCAAAACCATGAAAGGAAGAAAGCTTTTTTTCTTCTCTTATTTTTGAAAACACATCAAAACCTCTTTTTCCCTTAAGCAGCACAACTTCGTATAATCTTTTTGCAATTACGCTTGCTCCCAGCGACGAAGGATGCACCAGATCCGGTAGCAACCCGGCCTCGTCAATGAAGAGACTATGAAGATCGATAATCTCGCTATTTGTTCGATAGGCAACTTCTTTTATGCGAGGAATGATGTCTTTGACAATCACCGGATCGTATATGCTCGTGCTGTCATTCAGAAAAGACGGTAAGGGTAACAACAGTACGATTCTCGGTTTGGTAGGCAACCTTTGGAAGGATTCTATAAGTTCAATATAGTTCTTTTTAAATTCGTCGTAGAAGGGACGGTTCTCCCCTTTGCTATCATTTGTACCCAATTTAATGAAAACGATATCGGGATTGCTGCCCAATACATCCTCGTATGCCTTGGTTTTCCAGTACGGTTTGTTGCCGTTTTTGAGCAATGTTGTTCCGCTTACCCCAAAATTTATCACCTCATAATCTTCTCCAAGCATATGTTGCAACTGTGCCGGATAACTATTTTTTTCTCTATTTACGACTCCCGAACCAAATGTAATGCTGTTACCCACGCAAGCTATGCGGAGCTTTTGTGCACTCGCGCAGAGAGAGAAGCAAAGCAGGCAGAAGAATATTAATTTTGTTTTGTAATGGTCCGATCTTTTCATCATCTAAAATATAAAATTATTCCTTGCTACTACAAGAGAGCAGCACTTATTCTTGTTATGGAAACTATTACTGTTGTAGAAACTAATCTATACCTCACGAATGTGTTCCGATCAAATTTTAAAAACGGTTACGTAACTAGGGAACAATAAATTGCTTCCCTTTATTCGACCACCAGCCATGTGTAACCTCCGGCTGGAATCTTAACAGTCAGAGTCACTTTAAAATTTCTGTCCAATTCGTATGTTGAGGATGCCCCTTCCTGCTCCCTGATATTTGCCGTTTTTGTAAGGCCCGTGTAGTAAAGCGGCAGTTGAATCTCGCGTTCCACATCTTGGGCTGTGGGATTGAAGAACATCGCTAAGGCCTTCTCCTTTTCACGCGGATTGACATGCATAATTCCGTCCCAGTCCTTTGCATCAGGTTTTCGCAAATGAATGATGTCACTATTAAGAATATTTCGATAACGTTTATACCATTGAATAACATTAATTACCAACTCTTTTGTTTCAGGACTGTCGTAGAGCCTTGGGCCTCGATAACAAGCTTGTATGCCCGCTCCGTAGTTCTGCATCATGTGCATTTCATACTCATAGATATGCTCGCTCAGTGGCTCGAGGGTTGCTTGTTTTCCTCCCCCTTGATATTCGACAAGAGGCACGAAGCTCCACAGTGATGAAGGTATTCGGTCCCAAGTTCCATCATAGTTGAGTTGACGCGCATGGATTATCTGGCGATCACGTGGCAAGGACCAGTTAACTTCCCTGTATCCAATACCAACTTTATTAGATCCGTTTAAAAAATAAAAGTCCGGGACGTTCATATAAATTCCGTTCTCCGACATCCAATGGTATAATTCAGTGATCTTCTGAAACTGTGCCTGCTGGGAGTCCGCCAGCCCCTTGTGGTGAGCGTGTGAGGTAGAAGCACAAAAATCGCCAGGATAAGAACCATCGTGTTCAAAACACATCATTCCGGTCTTTTGGAAGAAATATTTAATCTTTTCAAAATAACTATATCCCCAAGCACTTGCCAAGCAGGGCGAACTGCCGAATGTCATCCCCCCACGCTTACCCGTCTCGGGGTTAATGATATCAATATCTTCGCTTATCCACCTGCTGGCCAACAAAGAGTAGCAGCCCATATCTATTCCCTTACTTCTGGCGTAATCCACATACGCTTTATATTTAGCAATATTGGCCGCTGACGTATCCTCTGCATTCAGTCCTGAGCCGAAACTAAGAATGATCATTTCGTAGCCTGTAGAATCACACTGGTCAATTGCCCGACGCACGACATCTGGATCTGTAGACGTGAGATGCATAAAAATCGGATTCTCTGTTGTCCACGGTGCAATCGCACGGTACATTCGCCGTGTGAACAGACCTTTCCTCTCTCTGTCATCGCTATCAAAAGGCATCTCGTACACTCCAAATGATTTAAACACCTGTTCCGGTTCTACCGTATAACTTGGTCCATTTTCTGGCGATACCTCCAGTATGCAGGGCGTCTGGAGCAGATAGTTCCGCTGCGAGGTGTAGGCAGTATCCATAACCCATTTTTCTGTGATATCCGTTTCTTTTTCTGTAAATCCTCCTCCCGCTGCAAAATCGCTTTCTATGTGGATATTTGGCAACAAAAAAGAGGTCGGGTCGCCCCCGACTGGAGATTCACGTTCGGCAAACGCCAAATACTCCAATTGAAAAGCGTCGACGGTGAATGGACGTGATCCTTTGTTTATGACCTCCATCCGCTTGCTGATTACGGGAATATGGTCGTAAATCCCGAATATCAATTTAACATACACATCTTTCAGCTCTCTGTCCCCTCGTAGCGTAAATACTAATTCTTTACCAGAGGCGGAATTTTTGTTGAGTGCCCATCTTCGACGGCTCCACTCAATCCGCTCCGTCATGGGCCGTACCTCGAAATCCTCTATCAAAAACGATTCAGCGAGAGTAGACATTCCATCTAACCATTCTGACATTAGGTATCCCCGTTCCTGCTGCCCAGTTAGTCCTCCGATTTGCCATTTTTTCCCGTCAATAACAATACTCCCTTCGCTACTCGCTGCTCGAATCATCTCCTCGCCCAACATACGGTTCGTCAACTCAACTGTCGATAGATTAGGAAATATTCGGAACTTACGAGCAACCATACTATTGGCGAGGATGATATCTTTGCCGTCATCCGAAGCGTAAATTTGAGATGCCGACCTCTCGGGATCAATCAGCCAGTCGAATTTGGTACGTGAGGACCGCAAATCGCTCATTATTGGTAGCTCCGCTATCTTGCTCTTAAGCCTCTTCAAAACATCCGCAGACATTGCCCTGCCGTCCGACTGTTCCCCAACGTCTACTACCTCCGCATGCCCACCAAAAACCACCGGAGCTATCCACAAACTGTTGTCTCCGCTGGCGCCATCTGTTGTGGGTTCTACTATTAACTCAAGGAACTTTATGCCTTTGAGTGAAATATCCACTAATCGTGGATTTTCTCCTTGCCGCACGATGCCACTGTTAAAAACTTCTTTTCCATCGACCTTGATCAAAAAACGAGCAGATCCTTTATCAATTTTACCATCCTTGCCGATAATACCTACAAATTGCTTATGCCCCTGTTGGGATTTAAAGGCTATTTTTGTACCGTCGACCATCGGAATTATTTCCAATTCGTCATTTCCTAGGTTTACATTCGCGTCTGCAATACCCACCTTGGCCGTGAACCTTGTGGGGTTGCCCGAAAGTCGCAATTTGATAACGCTTTTTGCGTGAACGCCTAAAACTTCATTAAAAGGTAGGGAGCGAACATACGCGATTTCCCCTGCCACAGTCCTTCCAGATTGAGGTTTCCCATATTCCTGCCACGCTTTGGATAGGTCCAACGTTGTGAGTTTACTTACAACTTGTGCTGTTCCTGAAAACGAAAATAGCATGCACAGGACAGTTACAATAAAAAGATTCATCAATATTATTTTTGGTTTTATTTATAACAAACGGCGTCTATAATCAAATAGCTCAAACCCATTGCCCGCATGAAACGGAATATAGCATCGTTTGCACTCTTACTTCATATTACCTAAACAAGCGGTAGACGACCTCCCGCGACCGGCATAGCGTATCATGCCTAGCCGCAGAAGATTATCCAAAACAATTTTCACTTCAACAATATGTTAAAAGTCTTATATCTATTTCCATCCTGGATTCTGGCCCAATTTCGGGTTTAAAGCAACCTCTTCCAACGGGATCGGATACAGGTACATTTTGTCGTCCCATGTTCTTTTTTGTAGACCGGTATAAACACGAATATATGAATCGCTATTAACAACTATCCCGTTGACCTGTGCCTCCGGATATCTAGCTCGTAGTGCTGGTGTCAGCTTCATGCCTAGAATGGTTTCCGGACGTTCGATCCGCTCTCCGGCTTTCCAGCGCAACAGATCATCAAACCTAAATCCCTCATCGGCCAGCTCCACTCTTCGTTCTCTCCGAATCTCATCAATGAGTACTGGTACGTTCGGGAACGAAGAATTAGGATCTCTTCTAAGAGTCGATACAACCAGATTAGGCATACCAGCCCTTTTCCTTAACAAATTGATACTGTTATCGATATCACTTTGAACAGCCTCACCAAGTTCCGCTTTCGCCTCAGCATATATCAACAATATTTCTGCATACCGAAAAATAAAAAAGTCTAATGTAGACTGATTTGCCTGCCACATATTTGGATCGGAGCTACGCCCTTTTATTAACTGATATCCCGTATTCGCACTCGACGTTCCGATTCGCGGGAGATCAATAATATCCCTAGAACCGTCGCTATTTTGCAGTAAAATGAATCCTTTTGTTGCGATGGTCTGTTTCGCCCTTGGGTCGCGTTCGGCGAATTCATTTTCGGGAGTATCTTCTCCTTTGTAACGAGGGCTAAGGGCTGTAGGTAAGCCATCACTACACAGGTAATTCTGAACAAAATCTTTGCTATACCCAGTCCCGGATTCACCCAATGTACGGCTTATGTTATTCATTAAAATACTTTGTAGATACCTCCGACCCAGTATGGATTCAGGATTTCCATTAAGCTCCTGTTGTATAAATAGATTATAATAGTCTATCGCCGGCTCCCCCGTGGAATAAAGCGAATACTTGCCTGCATTCATGATCAATTGGGCTGCGCTAAGGGCTTCACGCAAGTACTCTTCACTGCCTTCAACATCAAAATATTTCCTTCTTGTCCCTTCCCATAAACAAATTCGCGCTTTTAACGCTGCCGCAGCGTACTTATGTAACCTTCCGGTTGAAACGTCCTCGGGAATGTTTTCGACAGCAAAATTCAAATCTGCCAATATAGAGTCCATAACTATATTACGTGGGGTCCGGGGGGCATAAAGCTCTTCGCTTTGTTCTGTAAGGTCTTTGCTGTACCAAGCTACGTCACCATACCGCTTAGACAATGTCCAATAAAACATAGCACGAAAGAACCGTACCTCTCCGGCATATTGATTTTTTATCTCCGCGGCGACGTCCGCGTTGTTATACCGCTGTAAAAAATAATTGACCTTCCGGATATTTGTCCAGTTATAATTCTCCGAATCATTGCCAGGAATCACGTATTGCCCAGCCAAAAAAGCGTTTATTCCATTGGGGACTTTGTCGTCTGATTGATTATCCTGAATGAAGTTTTGCGCAGGTAAAGAAGTGTAGAACTCATTTGCATAGAGCGCTAAATCCGTCTCATTCTTGAAAAAAGTAGGTTCTGAAATAGACGAAAGCGGTAACCTGTCCAAGTAACTGTCTTTATTGCAGGCAGCCAAGAATATCATCGAGCCAATTGTTACAATTGTTTTTAAATTTTTCATGTTGTAAATCATTAAGTCTTCAGTTAAAAGCCAAGCTGTAATCCAAAGGCAACGGATCTAGCCTGTGGTGCATCTTGAAAATTGAAAATTTCCGGATCAAAAGCGTCAAATAATTTGGTAAAAGTCAGAAGATTCTGGCCTGATATATATGCCCGCACGCGACCTAGTTTAACCTTTTCCGTCCATACTTCTGGCAACGAATAACCCAATGTCAATTGCTTAACCCTCAAATAGGCAGCGTTCTGTAAATACCCCGTTTGCATTTGTGAGTTACCTCCGTTCCCAAACCGTAAACGAGGAAAATAGGCATCGCGGTTGTCAGGTGTCCAATAATCCTTTGCATAAACAAATGGTACGTTCCACTCACTGGTGAAGCCCCAAAACGCACTATTGCTAATCCATGTGTCTCTTTTTCCGACCCCCTGCAAAAACATGGTAAAATCGAATCCCTTGTAATTTAGTCCAAAGTTCATCCCGAAAGAATACCGTGGTGTAGTGTTCCCGATGATCTTTCTATCCCCCGGATTACTAACTGTATTATTCCCAAAATCAATTGTCCCGTCGCCATTAAGATCAACATAGCGGACATCGCCAGGACGCCAGCTACCACCCCAGACCTTTGACTGGTCTGGTGCTGCGTCGACCTCTTCCTGGCTCTGGAATAAACTTTGCGTCTGGAATCCCCATATCTCACCGTCCAATTTTCCTTGGTACCAGTCGTTGAATAACTTAGTTGTATTCATCGGATATTTTGTAAGTTTCGCATGATTATCCGACAGGGACAAAAGGATATCATAAGAAAGATCTTCCCCTATACGATCATTCCAACCTAAGCTGAGTTCCCATCCTTTGGTAATCAAGGTACCAGCATTTTGATTTGGTGCCGCAGTGCCCAGTACAGCAGGAAGGGGTGCGCCAGTTATAAGCATATCCCTTGTCCGTCTTTCATATACGTCAAAACTGCCTGTCAGCCGATTATTAAGCAAGGCAAAGTCTAATCCAAAGTTTGTTGTAGCCGATTTCTCCCAAGTGAAGTCATTACTAACTAACCCCGGCGCACCAACACTGACGCCTGTCTGATTACCGAAAATATAACCAGTACTATTGGTAACCGGCAAGGTAGCCAGATATGGATAAAAATTCGATACCGAGTATAACGCATCTTTATTAAATCCTTGATTTGGTAACTCCCCGTATGATCCCCTAATTTTCAAATCATTGACAACATTTTTAATCCCTTCCATAAACTTTTCCTCAGATAATCTCCAACCTACGGACACAGAAGGTGTAAATACAGTCCTTTTTTCTGGGTAAAAACGGGATGAACCATCATAACGGCCATTTACTTCTACCAAGTACTTATTGTTAAATATATAGTTAAGCCTAAAAACCGTCCCTAGTAATGCCCATTCGTTTTCTGCCCCAGATATAAGCGGCCTCGGGTCGTTGTTCAAATTGATAGCAGGTTTCGTTGGATCCACTAGATTGTTTGCGAATACCCCTAACCGCTTATATTTACTGCTTTCCCGGTTCACACCTAGCATTGCTTTAAAATAATGCTTTGCTGCAAAGGTGTTTTCATAGGTCGCAAAAGCGTTTAGAGCAAAATAATTATGATTATCTATAGTTTCCGACACCGATGCCGGGCTTGTCCAAGGAAAAGTACCCAGTAGGATACCGTCTACGCCGTATTCTTTAAAGGGAATCTGATGACTCTGCCCAAAATTGTTGTAAGCATTCCAGGTATAATCTGCATCGATGGAGAGATTCTTTAATGGCTTTATCTTTACCCCTCCAGTTAGCCAAATATCGTTGGAATAACGCTTCCGCTTTCCATTGTTCGCAGCGACCGCAAACGGGTTGGTAAAACTCCCTTGTCCCGAAAAATTGCCATCCGGATGCCTGATTGGCATAATAGGTCGTAAATCCCCAGAAATCCACCCTGATGACGTGCCTCCTGTCACTACGCCAGCAGCTTCTCTGTCGCTTATGTGCGTCATCGCAAAATTTCCGGTTAAGGTCAGCCACTCAGTAACATCCGAGTTTACTTTCATTGATGGATTTAAACGTTGGTATTTCTGCCCGGCTTCTTTAAATAGACCCTTTTGCTGCAAGTAACCCAGCGAGGCTATAACTGAAGTCGCCCCACGTCCCCCTTGTAAAGATAAGTTATGCCGCTGCATAGGCTCCCACCCGGGGTATTGCTCCTTAATCCAGTCGGTATTGCCGACATAACGATACTTAGCAGGGTTAGCGGGATCTATGTATACTGGTAAGTTATTGACCGGATCGAAAAAGTACGCCGCAGCGCGTATCGAATCTTCTTCAGTAAAGCCCTCACTTGCCGTAATTCCCCCGTCTTGCCCATTTCGATTAGCTTCACGATGCATGCGTATATAATCGATGGAATTAATATATTCTGCCATCTTCGTCGGTCGAGATACTGTAAATTCCCCTGAGTAATTGATCTGGGGAGTCTGACTCTTCGGATTCTTTGTTTGGATTAGTATTACGCCATAGGCTGCCCTGCCTCCATATATAGCTGCCGCTGCCGCATCTTTCAGTACCGTAACGCTCTCTACATCGGAGGGATCTATCGAGTTAGGATCGCGTTGCACGCCGTCGACTAAAACCAGAGGCGCTGCGGTACCCCCGTTTATGGAACCTGTACCCCTAATATTAAAAGACGAACCTGTTCCTGCTTTGCCGTTCGCCGAAGATATATTAAGATTTGGTACAAGTCCTTGCAAGCCTTGCCCTAGGTTACTAATAGGACGATCGGCAAGACGCTTTGCGCTTACAGTGGATACGGCTCCAGTTAGGTTGACCTTCTTCTGCGTACCGTAACCAACCACGACCACTTCGTCCAGATCGCTACTAAGTGCCTGAAGGATCACGTTTACCTCTGTTTTCCCTTTTACAGAAGATTCTAATGGTTTATATCCAACTGAGCTAAATACGATTATCGAATTTTCGTTTGGTATTTCCAGCGAGAATTCTCCCTTTATATCGGTGCTTGTTCCTTTCGTGCTTCCTTTTATTAAAACGCTGATTCCGGAAAGCGGTTGTCCGTTTATATCGCTCACGCTACCATGAACCGTGCGAGATTGATTTATTCCAGTTTGCACTTTTTTAAGTGGCAATTGAGACGAGTTCCGTCGAGTAATGGCTATGGATCGGCCTTTTATTTCGTAGTTTAATGGTCGAGAAGATAGTAGTTCCTCTAGCGCTTCAGGCACACTTTTGTTGCGAACGTTGATAGAGATCGGCATAATGTTTTTCAAGTCGGCATCATCATAAATGAATGTGTAACCCGATTGTTTACTGATTTCTATCAACAAATTCTTCAATTGGGCGCGATCCCTTTCCAGGTTAATACGCTGAGCCAGCACGTTACCCATTGAAATCATTATAGATGTAAAAAATAGGGCAATGGTCAGTTTTATTCCCAAATATCCCTGGTTAGCGTTCAGATACTTGTTATGGTATCTCATATGTTTTCTTTTCATTTTCTAGTTCATAAACAATACGGTCACGATATCGACGGTCTGGCTTCCAAGATTGGTCGGCATAGATCTTGACGAGTATTGGTGGGTTTATAAGTTTTGGTTAATTAACGGGTCACAACTCTCGAAAGCAAGTCGTCGTGCCAAATTCGGGAGTACATTTTAATTCATAGCAACTATCCTCCTTCCTTTTCTTATGAACTTTATTTCCGTCTTAAGTTCAA
Source organism: Sphingobacterium shayense (assembly GCF_013179575.1). Classification (GTDB taxonomy): domain Bacteria; phylum Bacteroidota; class Bacteroidia; order Sphingobacteriales; family Sphingobacteriaceae; genus Sphingobacterium; species Sphingobacterium shayense. Next base: position 10,506 of record NZ_JABMCQ010000008.1, read on the forward strand.
TTGCCTGTAGGACTTCCGATAACTTCGCATCTCTAGGAACAATAGCCGACAGACGACGTTCTCCATGTGTTCCCATATCCATTTGAACATCATACCATCGCTCTATCTTGCGTGCGTATTGACTGAGGCGCTCTTCGTTGAGTATATATAAGCCATCTTTCCAAGAAGAGATATCTTCGACACTAGCCTTTCTTACTTGTATAAACTCACTATCTCCAATTATCGCCTGCTGTCCGGGACGAAGTATGGCCTCGTTAGCAGATATCGTGTTCTTCACGCGGAGACTGCCTGATGCTAACGTGATAAATGTTTCACCGTTATCACGATACGCGTCAATGTTAAAACTTGTCCCTAATACCTCGATCTGTTGGTTATCACTTTCCACAACAAAAGGCTTCTGTGCGTCCTCTGCTACCTCGAGATAAACTTCTCCCGTAACCCGAATGATTCGCTTCGCGCCGTGGAAAACTGTAGGATAACTTATAGAGGAAACTGCATTTAGCCAAGCTTTTGTACCGTCAGGTAGGGTAACCTTAAACTGTCCCGCAATAGGCGTGGAAAGCGTAACAGTTTTCTCTTTTTCCACTTCGGCAACAGTTGTGCCATCGGCATATCGTAAAACAGTCCCCTTTGAGATCAATCCCTCTCTCTGATTGTTGAGTTCAATGGTAGGCTGTCCATCAATCGATAGAAGAGCTCTATCCGTACCCGGAAGAATATCTGTGGTTATAACTGGGTTCTGTACTATTTCATTTTCTTCTTTCGTATTAACAGTCCATAATACAGCAAGCGTCACAACAGTTAATACAGCGGCAGCAGCCGCAGGAATATAGCCTTTAAATCTAGCTTTTTGAGCAGGAATCTTTTCCAGCTTTTTCTGTAGCTCTACAAAATCGGCAATAGTCTCCTTATCCGGAAAATCACTTACGCCTTTGTTAAGTGAGAGGTACCATTCTTCTATCAGCGCTATTTCCTGTTCAGAGCACTTGCCATCAATATATTTCTGCAAGAGGCTTCGTGCCTTGTAATGATTTAGTTTCGTCATGTTATGTCTGTTTGTTTGTTTAACTATAAGACGGACAACACGACGACAGGGGGGCTATAAAAACTTACAAATAAGAAAAAAAATAACCCAGAGTAGACCGCTAAGTTTAATACGTAATAGGCGCAGAGCATCCTTAATGTAACCGCGAACGCTATGCTCGGAAAGATTTAGTTGTGCGGCAATCTCTTTATGGCTAAGGTATTGTTTGCGGCTAAGTTCGAAAACTTCGCGCACGCGGGGTGAAAGTTTCATTAAAACATGCTCTATCTGCTCTTGGAGCAGTTTTTCCCGTAACAGATGATCCGTGTCCGCAGGTCTGTAGCTCGGTTCGAAAGATTGGGATTCCAAAAACGTCGTTTTAGATTGTTCCTTAGCAAGGTAGTCGATTATCCTGTAGCGGATAGCGGCGTATAGGTAGGATGATATTTTTCCCTGGATATTTAGATGTTCGCGCTTTTGCCAGATAGTAGTGAATAGATCGTGAACGATATCTTTTGCAACTTCCCGATCGCGCACCTTTTGCGCGGCATGTAAGTAAAGCAGCGCATAATATCTTGTATAAAATGCCTCGAAGGCGATTATGCTTCCCTGTTGCAGCTCCTGTAACAGTACTTTCTCATCAATCTCTGGCGGATCATATATGGTCATCTAGCAGACAATATTACTAAACAAAGTATAGTTCGACAAATACAATATTGAGAAAATTAATCATAAGAAGAGCTATATCTTGAAACCGATTATACGTAAAACACTACAAATAAACAGGTTAAAAATAACTATTGGAAAAACTCTTTGTCGTATCGGGTAGATAAGTATCAATTATGGTTTAGTTACGCTAACCTGCCTTCTTTTTTCGTAACTTTTTTCGTAACTTTTTTGGATGATGGCTTTACCCGAGACTGCGTTTCCGAAAAACGTTGGCCAGGTTGAGATATTTAAATCCTTAACGCTTTCCGACCCATAACCAAAAAATAATAGCGAATTTCTGCAACAGAAAATTTAAGCAAACGATTGATCAGCAATGAGCTATTTGCAGGTAAATTCTATTTATATACCTTTAAGAACGGAAAGAGTTTCCAATGTATAAGTCCTATCTTTTTGTAATGAAACACCAATTCTATTTTGTAGCTATACTTCATTTCATCTTCGTCGCTCTGTTCACGGAGCTCTATGCGCAGCCATCACAAAAAAGGCCAAATGTTGTCATGATTTACGTCGATGATCTAGGGTATGGTGATCTAAGCTGCTATGGTGCAAAAGCGATCAGTACACCAAATATTGACAAACTGGCTGTTAACGGCATAAAATTTAAACGAGGGTATTCAACATCTGCAACATGTACCCCGTCCCGCTTTGCGCTTATGACAGGAATATACCCGTGGCGTGAAAAAGGACATGGAATCTTACCTGGAGACGCCGCTCTTATTATTCCTCCCGATAGCATTTCACTGCCTAAAATATTTAAGAATGCAGGATACCAAACAGCTGTTGTGGGTAAATGGCATTTAGGGCTTGGGGACGAAATAGAAAAAAATTGGAACAAAGAGATTCGCCCTGGCCCTAACGAAGTAGGATTTGATTATTCATTTATCTTTCCCGCGACGGCAGACCGTGTTCCGACGGTATTCATGGAGAACGGCCGTGTATTGGGGTTGGACAAAAATGATCCTTTGCAGGTAAGCTACAGGAAAAAAGTCGGGCTTGAGCCTACAGGAAAGGAAAATCCCGAATTGCTTAAACTACGATCGTCGGTCGGCCATAACCAAACTATAGTCAATGGTATTGGCCGTATCGGGTATATGGCCGGAGGAAAACTAAGCCGTTGGACCGATGAAGAGCTGGGCTCGGCATTCCTGTCCAAAGCGCAGCATTTTATCATGCAAAATGAAAAAGAACCATTTTTCCTATTTTTCGCACCTCATCAGATCCATGTGCCTCGTGTCCCGTCCACTATTTTTAAAGGTAAAAGTACTTTAGGATATCGTGGCGACGCAATTTTAGAGCTCGACTGGATTGTGGGCGAGCTAATGAAGCAACTAACAGAACTCGGTTTAGATAAAAACACGATGATCATTCTAAGTAGCGATAACGGCCCAGTGCTAGACGACGGCTACGCAGATCAAGCTAAAGAACTTAACGGCACACATACCCCAGCTGGGGGGCTCCGAGGATGGAAGACAGATATCTACGAAGGAGGCACTAGGGTCCCATTTATTATAACTTGGCCAGGTAAAATCGACCCCGGCGAATCGGAAGCAATGATCTGCCAGATTGATCTTATTGCAAGTTTCGCGGCTCTACTAGGTCAAAAAATACCTGACGGTGAAGCTTACGATAGCAAAAATATATTACAAGCGCTTTTAGGAAAGTCCTCAAACGGAAGAGAAACACTTGTCCTAGAAGGATATGGAAATTTAGCACTCATCCAAAATGGTTGGAAGTACATTCCGGAATTTCGACAGCAAGAGGAACAGCTGTTTAACTTGGAAAAGGATTTTTCGGAAAGCGTAAACTTGGCGCCTTCCGAGTCTCCAAGGGTAATACAAATGAGCAAACTTCTAGAGAGCATAAAAAAACGGTAGCTATATCCGTCAGAGATAATCAGCCCAAAAAGGATTTATTTTAGCGACTATTAATCTGCGTCAGAAATTTCTGCTGGACATATCTATGTTTAAACGCTCCCGAATAGCTTTGCGTTATGGTACTGCTGTTTGTATCTTTAATTCCTCGGGATGCCACACAAAGATGATCCGCCTCTATCCACACGGCGACATCCTCATGCCCCAATGCATCCTTCAGCTCATTAGCGATCTGTACTGTTAATCGTTCCTGTACTTGTGGTCTTTTAGCATAATACTGTACTAATCTATTGATCTTCGATAGACCAATTACGGCACTATGAGGGATATAGGCTACATGTACTTTGCCTATTATCGGGACAAAGTGGTGCTCACAGTATGAATAAAGAGTAATATTTTTTTCCACAAGCATCTCGTCGTAGCAGTACCGGTTGTCAAAAAGGCTGATTGTTGGTTTGTTCCTTATATCCAACCCACTGAAAGCCTCGTTGACATACATTTTTGCAACGCGGAGCGGAGTGTTCCTCAGGCTGTCATCGGTCAAGTCTAGTCCTAGTGTCGACATGATTTCACCAAAAAGTCCCGCTATTTTTTCAATTTTTTCCTGTTCGGTAAGATCAAATGCGCCATCGTGCAAAGGCGTATCTGTAACAGAATCCATTAATGTATTATTGAAATCATCTGCCATCGTTATAAAGCGTAATTAGTTCGGTGTCCAATTATTTTTTTCATCACGCGATCGACCATTGCATCGCAATAAATCAAATTGAATTCGTACAGATCAGATGCTGAATATGCTTTTTCCAGCTCCTTTCGTAACGTAGATTTGGCTCTATTGAGCCGTACTTTAACGTTGCCTTCGCTGATGTTGAGAATCTCCGCTGTTTCGGACACATTAAGACCATTTATTTCTCGTAACGAGAAAACTATGCGGTAATTTTCAGGTAGCCTTTCTACGGATTTTTCAATAACGAAACCTAGTTCGTGACTATGAATCGGCTTATTAGCATCATTGTCGGAATTATTAAACATGGGACGTAAATTTTCATTAATACTTTCCTGGGGCTGTTCATTTTTATAACTGTATTTTTTCTTTTTGCGATAACAGTTATTAAGCATAATACGGATGATCCAAGTTTTAAAATTTGACCGTTGCTCAAATTGGGATAAGCCCTTGAAAGCATCGACGTAGGTGTCCTGCATCAGGTCTTGAGTGTCCTCATGGTTGAAGCGATAGGATCGACCCACCTTATATAGGCAAAAATTGAATCGCCTTACAATAAGCTCGTATAGCACTTTTTCGCCCGCCAAAATACGGTTGATGATTTCTGTTTCAGTTAATTGGTCGTCGTGTTGCATTACTATTTTATTGTTTTGGACAATCTCGCCATTGAGAAAGCTGAAATTGACATAACCATATCGCGAACAGCGACATCGACGTAGTGGAAATTAACAAATAATGCCAACGCAATCGAGGCAAGCCAAACGGCAACGATATATCCACCAATATAGGAATTTTTAAACACTACAATTCCTGCTACTATTTCAATGATCCCTACAATCATCATAAAGGCCTGCCTAGATAACGGTAGGAGTTCAACCATTTCTGGACTGAGATATTGCTGCCAGTCGGTCAGCACATTAGTAAACTTATCTGCACCTGCCACAATAGGCACAACGACAAAAGTATACTTTAGTAGCGTAAATATCTGTTTTTGAGTTTGATCTGGTGTATTTTTCATAATATTATAATTATCGTCTATACTAGGTTAGGGTAAGCGATGATCCAAAAGGTTACACCAAGATTTTTTTTCGAGGCAAGGCTCATTTAATCGGACTTGTATTCATATTCCGAATAAATAATAGATTTAACACATCCTCATTGAGATTAAATACAAATGGCTCGCTAGTAGGCGTTGAATAAAAATGACTTCCTACCTAAATTAAGCCAACTCTTACACGCTCAAACGATAGAACGATTATTTTTATGCTGTTATATAAATCTTTCGCTTTCCTCGCTAATGTGATATACCTCACCGGAAAGATCTAGTAACCAACTGGATAAAACTATAGAAGACATGATAACATAAATCGAAAAAAAACATTCAATCTGTTTTAGATATTCACTAATTACTATTAATCGTTTATCCAAAAATTCTAATGATGCTCCTTTTTTAGATAAACTCAAAACCCTGTTGGGATTTCGATCGAACAGACCCTTATATCTAGAGTAGTTCTCATATAATCGTTTTATATTACTTTAAGGAAAGGAAGTGAGGTGTTTCTATAATTTTTTTCTCCTTTGTGATATACCAAAATTTTAACATTGTAGGTTCCATCTGTCTTTTTTTGGTGTTCATAAACCTTTGCGCTTACGGTTGCCGTAATCATTTTCATTAACACGCAAAATCTCTGTGTGCCGTATTTGGACCGGTTTTACGTGAGATATAAAAAAATCATGCAAAACAGCGAAGTTCCTAAACAACCCTAAGGAATGTAAAAGCCGTTTTACGCAAGTGTAAACGGCTTTTTTAGAAAGTGACCCCGCTGAGGCTCGAACTCAGGACCCACAGATTAAGAGTCTGTTGCTCTACCAACTGAGCTACGAAGTCATTGTGACAAATGTAAGGTCAATCAAAACAATTATCAACAGTTTTTTCGACTTTTTTTCGTCACTTAATCGTATTGATTGATATTCAAACCCCTTAACGGATTTCCTGTTTTAACACATTTGCCAATTCCTCATTAGAAACTCGAAAAATAGTACCATGTCGAAGACCATCGGGAAATGCTAATTTGCTGGATACATCCTCCCAAGTGTGAAGATCTTTGGAACGTATAACGCCAAATCGATTATCAGTATATCTATCAAAATAGACGGTCCAATAGTCGTCTATTTTCCAAACTGTAGGTCCTTCTGCCCAATAATCACCGGTTATTGGTTCTCCTGCTTGAGAATAAGGCCCTGTAAGCTTATCGGCATAGGCGATCTTAATATTTTTCTGAGCAGGAACCCGCGTTTCGTCTTTAATAAACATGACCCACTTATTACCGTTGGGCTTAATCGTAGCATCAATGCAATTGAACCCTGGCTCATATAGAAGCTTTGTATCAGAAAAAGTGCTAAAATCTTTTGTAGTAACATAATACATTCGGTGATTGTAGCGATTATCTTCTTGAACCTGCGTTTCTGGATATAATCCTTCTATCGTCGTTGCCCAATATATCATGTACTCTTCGTTTACTGGGTCATAAGTGATTTCTGGAGCCCAAGTATTACGTGCGTCGGCTTCGTGCTCCATAACGGGAATATAGAGCTGATCAGACCAGTCTACTAGATTGCTTGAGCTGGCGTAGCCGATTCCTTTTTGCGTCCAGCTGACCGTCCAGACCATATGAAATTTATTATCCTTCCCGCGGATAATACAAGGATCGCGCATCAATTTATCGGGGCTCAGTGCCGGGGTGAGAAAAGAGGGGCTCCTTTTAATTGATTCCCACTTGAATCCATCCTTGCTATACAATAGATGTAACCCGTCTTCTCCATTCCCTACGAAGTAGGAAAACATATATATGCTATCATTTTGTGCAAAGACGGCGGGAAATCCACAAAGAAATAGGAGTATCGAGCACAAGATATTTTTCATATTAGGAGTAAGCTTAGCTGATTAACGATGTTTTACAAGTTTACGATTTTTTATTCAAAATTTGGTGTAATTTTGCTTTCAAACACCGGCAGAAATGGAAACTCCAGACACCGCTCTTCTCGGAGCAAATTACGACAACAAAACGCGCATTCGAATTGCCGTTTCTCTCTTTTACTTCGGGCAAGGGCTCGCTTTCGCAAGTTGGGCCAGTCGAATTCCGATCATCAAAGAATCCCTTCAACTTTCTGATGCTCAACTTGGAACAATCCTATTGATGCTCCCTGTCGGTCAGCTTATTACGATGCCAATTTCAGGAAAGCTTGTTAGTAAATATGGCAGCGACCGAATTCTACCCTTTGGTGTCGCCGCATATATAATGGTACTATGTTCTATCGCTTTTGCAAACAATGCGTGGCAGCTGGGCCTTTGCCTGCTTTTATTCGGTATTATTGGAAATATTTGTAATATATCAGTAAATACTCAAGGTGTTCTAGCGGAAGGTGTATATAAGAAATCTATTATGTCCTCCTTTCACGGATCTTGGAGTATCGCGGGCTTCACAGGGGCATTGATCGGCCTTTTAACGTTGAATTTAGATATCTCTACATCGTTGCACTTCCTTATTGTTTCCGTCCTTATTTTTGCCAATATATTCATCAATAAAAACTATTTAGTGGGAGACAATTCCTCCAGTACAGAAAAGAAATCTTTTTCTTTTAAACCAGATAAGTTATTGGTATCGCTGGGGGTAATCGGATTTTGTAGCATGGCCACCGAGGGTGCAATGTTCGATTGGAGTGGAGTATATTTCCATGATATCGTTAAAGCGCCCGCAACTCTTACCACGATAGGATACGCTTCATTCATGGTCATGATGGCACTCGGTAGATTTGCTGGCGACGCAGTTATCGGTCGGATTGGTCGCAAAAGGACGCTTCAAATAAGTGGTGTTCTCATGTTTGTAGGAATGATGACCGCAGTACTCTTTCCGAGTTTAATCCTCTGCACTTTGGCTTTTATGCTCGTGGGGATAGGTGTGGCCTGTAATATCCCTTCTGTATATTCAGTCGCCGGCAAACATAAAACAATATCGTCCGGTGTAGCGCTTGCGATGGTATCTAGCGTAAGTTATTTAGGGTTTCTCATGGGACCTCCATTGATTGGTTATATCGCGGAGCTATTCAGCCTTCGTTACTCATTCGGAGTATTCGCGTTCTTCGGACTATTAATGTTAGTTCTAACAACACGACTGAAAGCATTCAATAACGAATAATCTGGCTTAAATTACTTGATATTATCATTCATCGGGCTCACAAATTCGTCCAACAAATAGCAAAAAAGGTATGTGTCAATAACGATCAAACAGTCCCTTTGTTTTTAATAAGCATGGTAGGGAGAACAACTGTTTGGAAGTCTTCTACAGGATATTTAGATTCAATTTGTGCTATAAGTAGTTCGGCGGCCCGCTTACCCATTTCGAATGCGGGCTGCTTTATCGCCGTAATTGAGGGAGAGAAGATATTGAACACCTTGGAATTGGTGAAACCAGCTACTGTAATTTTTTGAACATCTATATCCAGGCGTTCCTTTATTGCCTGCAAGTAACCGGTGGTTAATTTATCCCCCGAGATAAAAATAGCATCGTAACTCTGCTCAGAAAGTTCAGACACTGCTCTTTCAATCTCATCTTGATGTAGCCCCCCGTATGCACAATATTTTACCAGCTCTGGATAAAAGGGTAAATTATTGGCCTGAAGCCCTTTCTTGAACCCCTCTAAACGTTCCGAAGTTATAGATAGACTATGTATACCTGTCAAATGAGCGATTTTTTTGTTCCCTTGTGAGGCTAGATAATTAACCGCTTCGAATCCACCTTGCCTATTATCGGCAATGACCTTATGGGAAGATATTCCGTTGGGTACGCGGTCAAAAAACACGATAGGGAATCCCCGATCCATGAGCTTTTTCAAATAGGATACGTCTGCGGTTTCTGCAGACATAGCCATCAATAGACCATCCGTCGAACGGGAGAAAAGGTGCTCTACATTAAGTTTTTCGCGCTCGGCCGATTCATGAGTCTGAGAAATCACTACCTGATAATCTTTGCTATATGCGACAGATTCTATACCATCAATAACCTGTGAGAAGAAGTTATTGGCGATCTCGGTTACAATGATACCTATACTATTGCTTTTGCGTTCCTTAAGACTTCTAGCTATAGGATTAGCACGATAATTGATCTTTTGCGCATAGTCCATTACCAATTTCTTGGTCTCAGCGCTAATTTCATAGCTATCGCGTAGGGCCCGAGAAACTGTCGAAGTCGATAGGTTCAGTGCCTTTGCAATATCTTTAATGGTATAGTTTTCGAAAGCCATATTAGGTAAAAATAGATAATTATACCTAAAAAAACACAAGAAAGCGAAGGAAGGCTTATATTAAGAAAAGAACAGGGGCGGCCAGCAACCGACCCCTGCACCTAACTATGTAACTAAAAGATGTATTTTGTGCTTAAGAAATTTGAACTGTGATCACCAACGATCTCGTTCAGTAATTTCTTGTTGCTTTCACTATTTTTTGTTGCCACTAACGACCGAATAGAGAATGAACGCAGTGCATCAACTACCGAGAGGGTGCCTTCAGCACTGTCTTTACGCCCTGTGAAAGGAAATGTATCGGGTCCCCGTTGACATTGACTATTTACATTCACGCGGCTCACTTGATTTACCAGCGGATCGATAAGCGACGATATTACAGCGGCATTGTTACTGAAAATACTCACCTGCTGTCCATGTGAGGACTCTATTAAATATTCAATAGGTTCCTCTAAATCATCAAACGGTACGACCGGAATTACAGGACCAAATTGTTCTTCCCGATAGAGTTTCATTTGAGAATTCACCGGATAAACGATGGCCGGATAGAAGAAGGATTCTAATGTTTTGCCACCATTTTCATTGACAACTTTTGCACCATATTTCTTCGCATCTTCGAGGCACTCCGTTAAATAGGCTGGTTTATTGGGTTCCGGTACAGGCGTAAGCGCAACCCCCTTTTCCCAAGGCATTCCGTATTTCAACTTAGCTACTTCAGCGCTTAAACGCTTTAAGAACTCTTGCGCGATACTGCGGTGGACGTAGACAATCTTTAAAGCCGTACAACGCTGCCCATTAAAAGAAAGCGAACCCAGAACCGTCTCGGAGACAGCTAGATCTATGTCTGCATCCTTAGAGATGATCGCCGCATTTTTGGCATCTAGCCCTAAAATTGCGCGCAGTCTATTAACTTTTGGATGTAATTTCTTTAATGAGTCTGCAACTCGGCTTGACCCGATCAAAGTAAGAACGTTGATCTTTCCAGACTGCATCAGTTGCGGAACAATTTTATTTCCCCTTCCATAAATAGTATTGACTACTCCTTTTGGAAAGCTGCTACGGAAGGCTTCGAGAAGGGGGTAATGCAATAATGTACCGTGTTTAGGCGGTTTGAAAAGAAGTGTGTTCCCCATTATTAGCGCAGGAATTAGCGTGGTAAAAGTTTCATTCAACGGATAGTTGAATGGGCCCATACAGAGTACCACACCTAGAGGTGAACGGCGAATCTGCGCAATGATCCCTTGCTCTATCTGAAAACGCGAAGAATCACGGTCAATATCCTTAAGCGCATCAATAGTTGCATAGATATATTCGACAGTACGATCAAACTCCTTTATAGAATCAGAAAACGATTTTCCTATTTCCCACATGATAAGCTTGACAACGATGTCTTTCTTCTCAATCATCTTCTGTGTGAACTCTTCCACGCAAGCTATTCTGTCAGCCACACTCATTGTCGGCCAGACGCCACGACCATTGTCGTAGGCATTCACAGCGGCATCTAGCGCTTCCATCGATTCTTTTTCGGTACAGACCGGGTAGCTTCCAATGCGCTTTCGCTGTAGTCCGTCTTTTGTCTTCACACATACTGGTGAGAACACTTCGCTAACCTGGCCTGACCACGGCAACATCTCGCCGTTGGAAAGGAACTCACGCTGGTCAATCTGCTCCAGCAGGGCATATTCCTCCGGGATGTCTTCTTCCCGGTAGAATATCCGCTCTAAATCTACTTCCATTTTTGTTTTAAAATATAGGGTGATAAAAATTAGTCATTCTGTTAGTCTTTAATCATCTCCATCCGTGGTACTAGAGACTTCATCACAAACCACGCTATTAGATATGCTACCGCACAGAAAGAGAATACGATAAAATAACCGGCCTCTTCCCCTTGAAATCCCATAAACTTCATTTGCGTTTGCCCTGCATGGTCAAAAAGCAATCCTGATCCGTAATTGATAAAAGTAGAGCCGACACCGCCTGCAAGCCCACCAATTCCGGTTACCGTAGCAATCATTCTTCGCGGAAACATGTCCCCCACAGTCGAGAAGATGTTTGCAGACCATGCTTGGTGGGCTGCCGCTGCGAAACCGATTAACAGTACTGGAACCCAGTAGCTGATGTGCCCTAATGGCTGAGCCACTAAAACAATGAGCGGAATAAAAGCGAAGATCAACATGGATCGCATACGACCTTGGTAGGGGTCTAATCCTTTTTTCTCCACGAAGTATGTTGGTAACCATCCTCCAATAATTGAGAGTAGGGTGATTAGATAGAGTACAAAAATCGCAAGCTGCCCTTCGGTATCGGAAGATTTTATATCGTAGACAGACGACAAATAGGCTGGCATCCAGAAAAGAAAGAACCACCAAACACCGTCTGTCATAAACTTACCAAAAGCGAAAGCCCAAGTCTGTTTGTATTTAAATGCACCGCGGAGGGACACTTTTTTCGCCTTTTGACCAGCGGCTGGCTCAGGCTCGTGGTCATTGTCCTGCATAATATATTCGAGCTCCGCTTTATTGACTTTTGGATGTTCGTGTGGCTTTCTATACATAAAATTCCAAAATCCCATCCATACGAAGCCTAACGCACCGATGATAATAAACGACATTTCCCATCCCCACGTCTCAGCTATCACAGGAATTGTTAACGGCGCCGCTAACGCTCCCACTGTAGCGCCAGCATTAAAAATACTTGTTGAAAGAGCACGATCTTTCTTGGGAAAATATTCAGCAGTAGCTTTTATTGCGGCCGGAAAATTCCCTGCCTCTCCTACAGCTAGCACAAACCTGGCGAAGATGAAAAGGACAACACTCACATTAATCACGCGGCTGACATCGTTCACTGTTGCGATAGCTTCTTTCGCTCCATGGAAGCCGACAAACCATTCTCCAGCAACAATCCCTGAGGTTGCAATACCACAAAAAGCGTGTAGAACCGCTCCGATAGACCATACGCCTATGGCCCATAAAAATCCTTTTTTTGTATCCAACCAGTCAACTAAGCGACCAGCAAAAAGCATACTTACCGCGTAGAAAATAGAAAACAATGCGGTTATAAGACCATAATCACTATTGGTCCAGTGGAATTCTGGACTTATGAAATCTTTCCATGTTAGCGAGAGAACCTGTCGGTCCATATAGTTTATTGTGGTCGCAAAAAACAGAAGCATACAGATCGACCATCTGTAATTGCCCTTTTTAACATTAGTCATTGGTATAGTTTATAAGGTTCAAATAATAGTTATCATGAGTTAGGTAGGTTGAGGCAAGAACTAGCTCCTTGCCTGTTGGACCAGATCTAGTGCCTCCTTTGTTCTCTCTGTCAGTCCATTCGTATCTTTAGGGTTAATCAGTTTGCTTCCCATTCCTACGGCAAATACCCCCGCTTTGAACCAAGCAGAAAGATTCTCGATCTCTAAATCAACACCTCCTGTGGGCATGAACAGCTGCCCCTTAAAAAGCTCACGAATGGCCGTCAGAAATCCAGGGCCTAGAATATTGGCCGGAAAGAGCTTGATAAGTCCCGCTCCCGCTTGCTGGGCAAGAGCAATTTCTGTAGGGGTCATACAACCAGGCACCCATAAAAGGCCGGCCTGATGGGCGAGTTCTCCGACCTGGGTATTAACCGTCGGAGCGACGATGAAATCAGCTCCGACATTAATAAAATCACGCGCTTGCTGCTCGGTTTTGATAGTACCTATACCCAAATAGAGGCCCGGCATATTTTTATTACGTGCCGCAATAAGAGCTTTAAACACGTCTAGAGCCTCTTCACCGCGATTAGTGAATTCAAACACGCGGATCCCACTTGCGTACAAGTTCTGCACAATAGCAACGCTTTCCTGCGCCTGAGCGTGGTAAAAAAGAGGGAGCATCCCTTGATGCTGTATAGCTTCTAATACTTCGTTTCTTTTAGTCATGTTGTATTCTTTTTTCTATTTCCGACACCGAACTGGACGTTGCATCGCTGGCAATAAATAGTTTATCATAGGCCGCTGCGGTCGCAAATTCGAGCGTATAATTAGGATCTCTCCCTTGATAAAATCCGTAGATCAATCCTGCCATAAAGCAATCTCCACTACCGACTTTATCTACTATAGATTTTGAAAGGTACTCATTTGAAACCAAAAGACTGTCCTGTGCCTTAAGGGTAGTAAAATATTTTATCCCTGTTTGAGCATAGTCAAAACGAAAAGTATTTGCCACATATTTGCAGTTTTCAAAACGCTGCTGTAGCTCGATGCTTGTACGTTTGGCCTGTTCCAAGAGAGCTTGCTTTGGATATTCATCTTTAACCTCTAGAAACTGCTCATCCAAGTCTGTCCCTAACATCAAATTCGCAGCCCAAATATTACCCATGATCAGATCACAGTATGCAGCAAGGACAGGCATAACCTCTATCGGCGTTTTACCATATTTCCAAAGCTTAGCTCTATAATTGAGATCCAATGAAATACGAATGTTGCGCGCCTTAGCTTGTTTAAGAGCTTCCAAGCACATATCCGCGACGTTCTGATTTATTGCAGGACATATCGCGGAGAAATGAAACCATTCTATGCCATCAAGCAAGACGTCCCAATTGATGTCTTCAGCCGATAACGTTGCAAAGGATGATCCTGCGCGATCGTATACCACTCCTGCATTTTTTACATCTTTACCTTTTGGCAAGTAGTAAATTCCAAGTCGATCCCCGGACCAGTGCATACGCGAAACATCAATCCCTTTATCTTGCAAATTCGAAGCTATATCATGACATATAGCGTTATCGGGCATAGCCGAACTATACGCACTAGGCAGACCCCATTTTGAAAGGGCTGTGGCAACATTGAGCTCTGCGCCACCCACATAGAAAGGGAGAACACCACTTTCAACCCAATTGGAACTTGTATCTGGCGAGATCCGCAAAAGAATCTCACCGAAATTCAAAATTTTTGCACCACCCATCACTGTTAAAAGTTGAAGTAATTTTTAGCGTTATGATAACTTATATCGCTAATAATTTTTCCAATCCATTCCAGATCGTTTGGCAATTCACCTTTTTGCACATCCTCCCCGAAGATATCACAGAGTAAGCGGCGAAAATACTCATGACGTGGGAATGATAGAAAACTTCGTGAATCTGTAAGCATCCCTACTAAACCACTAATTAATCCCATATTCGACAGCGCATTTATTTGTTTAGTCATACCGTCTTTCTGATCCAAAAACCACCATGCTGATCCAAATTGTATTTTTCCTTTTATTTTGCCGTCATTGAAGTTTCCGATCATGGTAGCAATAAGTTCATTATCTGCAGGGTTCAAATTGTAAAGGATCGTCTTCGCTAGCTGGTCCGTACTATCTAATTTATTTAAAAATTTGGATAAACTGCGCGCTTGGCTGAAATCCCCAATAGAATCATATCCCGTGTCGGGGCCGTTTATACGAAGCATGCGTTCGTTGTTGTTACGCAGTGCGCCAAGGTGGAACTGTTGCACCCAACCTTTTTCGTGATCCCAACGCGCAAAGGCGATGAGCATTGCCGATTTAAATTTTAGGTTCTCTGTATAGGTAATCTGGTCGCCGCTCCGGATCTTTTGGAATACCTGCGCGATTTCGTCCTGCGTATAGTCCTCCGCATATATTTGCTCTAGCCCATGATCCGAGACTGAACATCCATTTTCTGCAAAAAAATCATGACGTGCTTTTAGAGCCGCGAGGTACCCCTCATAGGTTTCAATATTGCTGCCTGCTACCTTCTCCAGCTTGGAAATATAGGCATTAAGCGCCGGTATGTCATCTGCATTCATCGCTTTATCAGGACGGAATGCAGGGAGCATTTTGAAGCTTTCGTCTTCTCGAGCGAACTGCTGATGATATTCAAGGGAATCTATGGGATCATCGGTCGTACAGACAACCTCGACATTCATTCTTTTAAGAAGTCCGCGCACCGAATACTCTGGTGTTGCAAGAAGCTCTGCTGTCTGATCATATATCTTTTCTGCTGTTTCAGGCGAAAGAAGCTCGGTGATACCAAAGTAACGCTGCAGCTCCAAGTGCGTCCAGTGGTAAAGCGGATTGCGCATCGTATAAGGGACCGT
Organism: Sphingobacterium shayense; assembly: GCF_013179575.1. Classification (GTDB taxonomy): domain Bacteria; phylum Bacteroidota; class Bacteroidia; order Sphingobacteriales; family Sphingobacteriaceae; genus Sphingobacterium; species Sphingobacterium shayense. The sequence goes on from NZ_JABMCQ010000008.1 coordinate 26,234, forward strand.
TTCTGCCCATTTCAAAAATTTCTCCTTGTCAGTGGCGTCTCCCGTTATGTATTTTTCATCTACACCATTCGCGCGCATTGCTCTCCATTTATAATGATCACCATTGAGCCACACTTGGGTGATATTCTCAAATCGACTGTTGTTAGCGATTTGCTCTGGAATTAAATGGTTATGATAGTCAATGATCGGCTGATTCTTTGCATACTGATTGTACAGATCCTGTGCCGTTTTACTATTTAATAGAAAATTATCGTCTAGAAAATTCTTCATGTCTTACGTCTGTATAAAATTATAAACTAACACCTCGTTTCCAAGGAATAAAATCGTCCTGATTAAGCTGTACCGCTTTAGGTATCACCTCCCCACTAGCGGCTTTAATACAATACTCGAGGATTTCTTCCCCCATTTGCTCAATGGTCTTCTCTCCATCGATCACTGGCCCGGTATTAATATCAATAATATCACCCATCCGGCGGGTAAGCTCGTTGTTCGTAGCCACTTTAATTACTGGGCATATCGGATTTCCTGTTGGCGTTCCAAGCCCTGTGGTGAAAAGTATCAGTGTCGCCCCGGATGCCGCTTTACCTGTTGTAGCCTCCACATCGTTACCAGGAGTGCATACCAAATTTAGTCCCGGTTTCGTCGCTTGCTCGGTATAATCAAGCACGTCTACCACGGGAGAAGTACCCCCCTTTTTTGCTGCTCCGGTGCTCTTTATAGCGTCCGTTATTAAACCGTCGCGTATGTTTCCCGGTGAAGGATTCATGTGAAACCCAGAGCCGACATCTTCTGCCGCCTTGCTATAGGCGCCCATTAATCGAATAAATTTCTTCGCGGCCTCAGGGTCCAACGTCCTGTCAATGAGGTTCTGCTCTGCGCCGCAAAGCTCAGGAAACTCCGCCAGAAGCACTTTTCCCCCTAGAGCGACAAGCAGATCGGAGGTGTATCCTACTGCTGGGTTTGCCGAAATACCGCTAAAGCCATCACTACCTCCGCATTTTACGCCCAAAGTAAGTTTAGAGAGCGGAGCAGGTACTCTTTTGAATTTATTAATCTCTACCAGACCGGCAAAAGTTCTCTGTATGGCTTCTTTTATAAGCGACTCTTCGCTTTTCGATTGCTGCTGTTCGAAGACAAAAAGAGGCTTATCAAACTTTGGGTTCCGCGATTTAATATCACTTATAAGATCACTAAGTTGCAAGTTTTGACACCCTAACGAAAGTACTGTCACACCCGCAACATTGGGATGGTCAGCATAGGCGGCGAGCAATTTACCGAGCACCGCAGCGTCTTGACGAATACCGCCACAGCCTCCTTGGTGATTTAAAAACTTGATACCGTCTACGTTTTCAAATACACGGCTTTTCTTGTGGTTAACCGCCGAGATGCTCTCGATATCTAATTTCTCGATATCGACACCCTCTGCATATGCCGCAAGAAGTTCGTGGGTGAAGTCGCGATATCTTCCCGTTACGGAGTAACCAAGCTCGTTATACAACGCCTCTTTGATCACGTCGAGATTACGGTTTTCACAAAAAACTGTAGGAATGAAAAGCCAGTAGTTCGCTGTCCCGACGCTCCCGTCACTGCGCTGATAACCGGCGAATGTTCTTCCCTCAAAGCGGCTCACGTCAGGTTTCTCCCAATGGTAATTATACGGGCGGAAGGTGTACGGGTCGGCCGCATGTTTGGTATTCTCTGTGGTCATCAATCCTCCACGAGGTATATCATGCTGTGCTTTACCAACAAGAACACCGTACATATAAATCTCACTACCAACCTGCATGTCCTGCATAAAAAACTTATGCTTGGCGGCGATAGCATCCTGCAATTCATACACACTCCCCTCAAACTCGATCCGCTCTCCTTTAGATAGATCCTGCAACGCTACTAACACGTTGTCCTTGGGATGGATCTTTAATATTCTACTTGCCATTCTATATTTAACTTTTCTATTGTCTTTAGTACGCCATCGGCGTTAATCTCTTGCAGATATTGCGTCACGGATTCCTCAAATCCCGGATAGGTCGTCAGATCCATTCCCCACAGGCTGTCTTCACGCAACACCTTCGCTACTACAGTAACGCTATCTCGCCAATATTCGTGTAACACGGAAGCGAACTCGTCCTGCAAAACCACACGCTGCCCACCAAATGTCGCGATATACTTGCCTTCTTCGAGACTGCTATCCATGAATTTAATATACGCGGCAAAACCGAAAGCCATGTAGGCTGGTGATGCCATGTTTTTATTGTACCATTTTTTTAGTAGTGGCACATTGCGCATATTCATTTTCGAGGTATAGTTCATTGCAATATTCTCCCATCGATGGTCGAGAAATGGATTGCTAAAACGGTCGATAACGCTACTTGCAAATTGCGTTACATCGGAAGGTTCGATATAGGCATCTAGAATTGATGGACCTATTTCCTTGTACATTAGATTTTTGACAAAAACACTAAAAGTGTCGCTGCTCATCGACTCCTTCACCACCTGAAAGCCGCTACCGAGTGCTGCTGCACAGCTAAATGTATGCGTACCATTCAAAAGACGAAGTTTTATCTCTTTAAACTTTTCTATAGAAGGGACCAAAACGATGCCTTTATCGACGCTCGCGAAACTCAAACGCTCACGCACCCTAGCCGAGCCTGTTTCAATTGCCCATAGACTGAAGGGCTCGGCCATGATCATGAGCTCGTCGTTGTAGCCTAATTCCGCTTCTGTTTGTTGTTGTTGTTCCAGGGGCAATTTCCCCGGAACGATCCTGTCCACTAATGTATTGCAAAAATCGTTCGCTTGCAGCAGCCATCCTTCAAACTCAGGGCCAAGAAGATTCTGTTTTGCTAGATTCAACAGGATGCTTTTTAACTTGGTCGCATTGTCGGTGATAAGCTCCGTTGGAAGGATAACCAAACCTTTGTCGCCATCGCCTTTGAAGTATTTATACCGCTCGTATAAAAATGCTAAAAGTTTGCCAGGAAACGAAACCGGAGGCTCGTCATTAACACTATCATTACTAAGTACGATACCTACCTCTGTTGTATTGGATAGCACAACCGTGAGCTCCGGATTATGCGCCGATTGTAAAATCTCCTGCCAGTCGTTAGACGCCGCCAATACGCGTGATATGGCGTTATTTACATTGTAGCTTATAACCTGTTTACCGTCCTGAATACCTTTTATGCATAGGGTATAAACACAGTTTTGTTTATCAAAAGCGTCCGCACCTTGAGAAGATGTGGATTTAACCACCAGCACTCGCCCGTTAAAAACTCCTTCCTTGTTGGCTTTATCGATGTAATAGTCAGGAAGGCCTCGCAGCAGTACTCCTGTGCCAAACTGCAACACACGTTCAGGAAGCTCGAACGACTCTTCCGCCGGTAGTGCAATCCCAGGAACATTAATTTTTTCTACATTTTCTTTTGAAAGCAACATGTTATTATTCCGTATTATATTTTTCTTATCTATTTAGATGATTCTTGCTCATTGCTATGCGCTACTTGGCATTTTTTAAAAACCAACTTATTAATTCGGTTGTAGCCGTAAAATTTTGGTACTCTGAAGGCAGCTTGCGTCCGTCTATATATTCATTATATACCCAAGGATCTCCAACGGCGAACACCGTTCCCTTTCCATATTTGGCCGTAGCAATGATAACATCACCATTATCTTCCAAAGCAGTTTTCGCACCAGAGGAGACCTTTATGGTCGAAATTTCTTTAATATATATTTTCTCGGTGTCCTTAAAAATACTGTTGCCTGCAGGTATATTTATTCCCCCTGTTTGGTAATTATTCCCTTGGACACGATTACGGCTGTCTTGGTTGAAGGTTATACCGAATTTCTGCGCTAGGGTATTGAATTTTTCAATCTCGCAATTTCCGGCGTCATTAAGCAACATCACAAGTACTCCGCCCTGTTGCACCCACTGCTCGATTTGGCCAGCGTCTTGTTCATTCATATAGTTGGGTCTCTCTGTTTCCTTTTCCGTGTCTGGGTCCACAATTATATAAACGTCACTCTTAGCGAGGTTGGCACTAGTAGGCGCCTCCTTAAGCGTGTGGAGTTTCGCTCCTTGCTGAGCGAAAAGGCGGCCAAATAGACCAAAACCGTTATTGTCCCATCCGTCCCACAGGTAGTGGTAGGGGAGTAACTCGCCACCTGCGGATTCTTTAAGTTCATTATTATAATAGTTGTCCAGTGTTACTGTATATGCGTGCTTACCTCTTATTCCTTGCAAAAATTCAACTTCAGACGCCGCGCGTATGAAAGCTCCCACTCCCTTAGGGTCGTTCTTCCGAATCGGCTCTGACATATAATAATTAAAACTGCCATCGCGGTACTTCGATCCTCCTAAGCCTGAAACCTCGACAACGCGATTTAAATCAACTTTATCAGCTCCATCTTCGGTTACGAACTCTTTTAATAAACCTTTGTATCCCTTGTCGATATTCTTGACAAATTTATCGGAGACATATCCCCGGCGCACGGCTTTTGCCATAGCATAAACAAACATACTCGAAGCGGACGCTTCCACATAGTTTCCCTTACGCGTACCTAAATCTAGGATATCGTACCATACTGAAGTCTTTGGGTCTTGGTATTTAGCGGCAGCTGTTAAGGTTCGCTCTAAAATTGCTAATAACTCGCCGCGACGAGGATGATCTGTTGGAAAATATTCGAGCACATCTACCAGTCCCATCGAGAACCAGCCCATACCGCGTCCCCAAAAATGCTTAGAAAGACCTGTCTGAGGGTCCGACCATCGTTCTTTACGAGACTCGTCCCATCCATGGTATAATAAACCCGTTTTTTCATCGCGCGCATGGTTTTCCATGTACACAAACTGATTCACCACATCGTCATATATACTGGGGATATTACGTATCGATGCGTATTCGGTGTAGAAGGGTTGCCCCATATACAAACCATCGAGCCACATCTGATAGGGATAAATTTTCTTGTGCCAAAATCCTCCTTCGTTGGTTCTCGGATGGGACTGCAGCTGACCATAAAGTTTGTCTGCTGCCTTCAAATATTTTTGGTTTCCAGTTACCTTATAAAGAAAAAGAAGCGATGTTCCATTTTTCACATGATCAATGTTATACTCTGTAGGGTCATAATTTTTAAGTTCCCCTTCGGGAGTCACAAATTGATCCATCCAAGCCTGGATATAGTTAAAATATTCAGGTTTTCCTGTATTCTTCCAGACTTCTACCATTCCCTCCAGCACAACGCCCATATCATACGTCCATTTCGGGCCTTTCGTTTTGTCTGTAAATTGCGTTCCTTTAAATTGCTTCTCCATAGCCGAAATCGCCATGCGCTCGGAAATTGCTTTGTTCTGCGCAAATCCGAAACTACCTAGCAGAAGCAGACAAAGTGTAAATATTATATTTCTTTTCATGATCTATTCTTCTTAACAAATTTAATTGACTTTTAATGCGCTTTTCGATACTCCAGCACCTATGTCGCTCTTATTCTTTACCGCGCTAAGGTCAACCTCTGTAAGAGACACATCCTCACTATTTTCACCCGTTAGGCTAACCAACAATTCCGTTGTACCACTAGGGCGCAACTGATTAATATGAACATTCTTACTATTGTCAATCGAGATAAGTGGAGCACTGTGGCTAACCTTCAGCTGCACATTTTTCAGACTTATACCCGTCGCCTCGGAAATTTCAATTCCTTTATCCGAAACAATATTGATATTCTCCATGTTAATATTTTTAATGTGCATTTCCGGCAATCCGCGCACGAATATCCCTTTTGCTGCGCCACTAACGCTAACATTGCGGATATCGAAGTTCGCAAAACGAGGCGTTTCTTCACTCACTGGATACGTCACTTTTTTAACTACTGCGGGCTCCTCACCTTCGATAGGCACAGGATCGACCGCCTCATAGTACATATCAAATAAAATTGCTTCTCCAGGAATATCAACCATGTTGATGTTGCTGATAAATATATTCTCTACCAGTCCTCCTCGGCCGCGCTTTGTCTTAAAGCGAAGACCAATATCGGTACCAATAAAAGAACAATCATCTACCCAAATATTACGTGCTCCGCCACTCATCTCGCTTCCTACAACAAAACCACCATGTGCATGATAAACTACACTACGGCGGATAATTACATTTTCGGTAGGCATAGCTCGATCTCTACCCGCTTTATCACGTCCTGACTTTATGCATATACCGTCATCACCGACATCAAAGGTACAGTCTTCAACAAGCACATTTTTACAGGATTCAATATCCACGCCGTCACCATTTTGGGCGTACCATGGATTCCGCACAGTAACATGACGAAGGGTCAAATCTTCGCACATCAATGGGTGTAGATTCCACGCCGGAGAATTTTGAATTGTTACCCCCTCGATAAGCACTCCTTTGCAGGAGGTAAATACCAGTAGGTTTGGTCGTAGAAAATCCTTTACATCAATAAAATCTTCCTTTGTAAGTCCGGGCAACATAGTCCCTTTTTTATTTTCATGCTGACCACGCATTGAGCTCGCCGAAGGGTACCAGATATTCGTTTTCGCATCCACTACGCCACCTGAGGCAACCAGCTTTTTCCACTGCGACTCGGTCAATTTACTCTTTTTGACCATGCGCCAGGCACCGCCACTACCATCGATAATTCCTGCGCCAGTAATGGCTATATTTACGAGATCTTTTCCAGAAATAGGGTTTTGATTACGCCACGAAGGCTCGCCCTCCCAGTTAGATTCTACCAATTTATACTGGTCAAAGTCATCCGAGAACAATAGTACGGCATCCCTTTGGATATGCAGGTTCACGTTACTCTTCATTTCTAGCGGTCCCGTTAGCCATAATCCTGCTGGTACGTTTACCACTGCCCCTCCTTTATTACTAGCAGCAGCAATAGCATCATTAATAGCATCAGTATTCATGAATTGACCGTCACCTTTTGCTCCAAAAGAAGTTATCTGCAGCGTATCGCTGGGGAAACTCACCTGTTTAATTGTTGGTCTTTGTGGCTGCTGTGCCTGCAGGTGAGTGATGCCCATTGTCGAAATAAGGATAAATAATACCCTAAGCTGCATTCCGAATGTTTTCATCTTTTTAATCATCATATATCTGGAATTGGTTAGTTCGCAGCACAAGTCTACACCCTTTGTCTAGCAAAGACAAGGAAAAACTATGCAATCGTTACCGGACTGCAGTTCCTATAGTTCTGTGAACAAATTCCATTCTCAACACTTTCAACCCCGTCATTTTATATATTGATGATTGTAGTTGTATTATCGTACCGATAGCGAAAATCTATCGGCTCGTGAATAACCCTGGTTTATAATAACAAAGTTACAATCTTCTTTTGATCAACTGGTTGAATGGAAATTTAGGCATTAAATTTCGCTTTAGGCGTACTGGAGGTCAAAATTAAAAGCGCAAACGTTATCGATAACGTTTGCGCTCAATTGCGAAACAAGATTTTTAACCCAAATGGGTCGTCGCATTAAACGTTATCAAACTCGATAACCGTTTTTATGCCGGAAAGCAGCGGACGAGATGGGTCCAAGAATAAGCTCGCCGCCTCACCAAAAGGAACTCTATTTGTTATAAACTGGGCTGACTTAATGTCCCCGCTCGACAAGCGCTGCATGACATAATCGAAATCCGAGCTAAGCGCATTTCGGCTGCTCATCAAAGTCCCTTCTCGCTTATGAAACTCGGGGTGAGAAAAGGTGATCTCCTGCTTCTGTAGTCCGACCAATACGTAACGGCCTCCGTGCGCCATAAAAGAAAATGCATTATTGATGGCGACTCTGCTGCCACTAGCATCAAAAACAAGGGGCACCATATCGCCACCAGTAAGGTCAGCTATTTGTTGATGAACATCTTCATCTAAAGCATTAACTACCGCCTCTGCGCCCAACGAGGCGGCCATTGCTAGCCTTTTTTTGTCCATATCTAAAGCGATAACACGAGCTCCTGCTTTACTCGCCAAAGCGATAATCCCTAGTCCAATGGGTCCCGCACCGATAACCAACACGTCTTCGCCTGCAGTTAGTTGACCGCGCTGCAATCCGTGGGCACCAATCGATAAGGGTTCCACGAGTACTAGGTCATCAAAATCAAGCCCTTCTAGCTTACGCACCGACGAAGAGGGGACGACGACATACTCAGCCATAGCCCCGTCTATATGTACGCCCAGCACCCGCATATCACTACTACAGTTCGGCTTACCCATTCGTGAGGCGATGTCTTCTCCTTTAGTAAAATAAGGGATAACGGTTACCTTGTCGCCGACAGAAAAACCCTTCGCATCTCCCTTTATATACTCGGCGGCAACCTCGTGGCCTAGTATTCTAGGGTAGCTAAAAAATGGTTGATTTCCTGAGAAAGCATGGATATCTGTTCCACAAATCCCAATTTTTCTGACTTTCAGCAGCGATTCCCCCGCTGAAGGCTCGGGGATGGCGACTTCAATATATTCAAACTTCCCCGGCTTTAGGCATACTAACTGTCTCATCGTATTCTGTTGTTTTTATTATTTTAGAAACGTCACTAGCGGATCGTTCATTCGTTTCAGTTCTGTTATTACTAGGTCGCTGACGGCTTTAGCCCCAAATCTATTCAAATGAGTGTTATCGATAACACCTTGAGGATAATTTTCGTGCTCGCCTGGCGTTAGCTGTAAAAAGAAATCTTTAGATGACTCTTCTCCCGCCTCTATAAGCATTTGGGAGGTCAGCGCCGTGAGGTCGATAAAAGTGACCCCAAGACTATCGGCCACTTGCTTTACCGCTTTAGGGTACGCCCCATGGGTGTCTACAAGCGTTCCGTTTTGAAACTTACGCCTGGCAATTGGACTTAAGAGCACGGGGGTACCTTTGGCTTCACGTACAGTGTGAACAAAAAAAGCAAGATTCTTTTTGAATTCGTCAATACCCGCTCCAGTCGACGGTTTATGGATTTTTTCATCATTATGTCCAAACTGTATAAACAGATAGTCGCCTGGTTTCATGCTATCGGCAACTGGTGTCCATAAACCACCATGGATAAATGACTTCGTGCTTTTACCGTTGCGCGCTCGGTTGTCAATGTCGATATGCCCATTAAAGGCTTCGGCGAATGCCACGCCCCATCCCGTTTCGGGAAACTTATCGGGCTGCTTAATCGCCATGGTGGAATCACCAATCATCCAAACGGTCGGCTTATCTCTTAGAACCAAAAAACTGGAAAATAGAAATCCCACTAATAGCAGAAACAAAGGAATAGATATCTTTCGATGCATGATCATAAGGTTTACGCCTGTCTTTATGGACACAACGCCATAAACACGTGTAATTTCAGTATTTTTTTTGACGAATACATATCTTTCCGCGCAATCGTTGCCGGCAACGATTGCGCGGTTAACTATTTGGTAAATCTACGAAAATACGTAACCTTGTGTATACCAACAATAAATCTAAAAGGCCACCATGAATAAAAAATATCTACTGCTGTCGATCCTTTTTTATGCATTATTTTGTGAGTATCTACAGGCTCAAAAAGCGCATGTTTCATCCGTCTGGTCAGCGGATCAAGGGAATGGCACCTATAAAAACCCTATTCTACACGCCGATTATTCAGACCCAGACGCTATTCGTGTGGGTGAAGACTACTATATGGTTGCTTCAAGTTTTAACCACGCACCGGGTCTTCCACTTCTGCATTCTAAAGATCTGGTAAACTGGGAGATTATCAACCACGTACTCCCTAGGCAGGTTCCTCTTGAGGTTTTCACAGCAGTACAACACGGTAATGGCGTATGGGCACCTGCTATACGCTTCCATAAAGGGAGTTTCTACGTATACTATCCAGACCCGGATTACGGCATTTATATGACAAAAACCACAGACCCGAAAGGGAAGTGGTCGGAGCCTGTATTGGTTTTTCAGGGAAAGGGGCTAATCGACCCATGTCCGTTCTGGGATGACGACGGCAATAATTACTTAGCCTTCGCCTACGCGGGAAGTCGCGCGGGACTCAAAAGTGTCTTAGCGATTGCTCAACTAAACCCGCAAGGAACCAAAGTCTTAGACCGAGGGCAAATTGTCTATGACGGCCACGAGCTTGATCCAACAATTGAAGGTCCTAAGCTGCACAAGCGCAACGGCTACTATTACCTTTTCGCACCCGCCGGCGGTGTGTCCACGGGCTGGCAGCTAGTGTTAAGGTCAAAAAATATTTATGGCCCTTATGAACGTAGAGTAGTAATGGAGCAAGGTAGCAGCCCCACGAACGGGCCACACCAGGGAGCGTGGGTAGATACACAAACAGGGGAGGACTGGTTTATCCATTTCCAAGATAAAGAGGCTTACGGCCGCATCGTGCATCTCCAACCGATGAAATGGGAAAGCGATTGGCCTGTGATCGGCCTTGAGCGCGGTAAAAAAGGTACCGGAGAACCCGTCCTGAGCTACAAAAAGCCAAATGTAGGTAAGACCTATCCGCCACAAAACCCTGCGGAATCCGATGAATTTGATTCGGTGCAGTTAGGACTACAGTGGCAATGGCAGGCCAATCCTGATGGCACGTGGTTGATGCCGTCTAGCCAAGGAAATTTAATTCTTTACACGAAACAGACTCCGAGTGCCCAAGGAACAAACCTTCTTGACGTCCCAAATATCTTGACGCAAAAATTTCCTGCCGAATCGTTTCGAGCGACCACAAAAATTCAGCTGGTTGGCAGCGACAAAATTGATGAAGAACGAGCCGGCTTTGCTATTATTGGAGAGGATTACAGCCAGTTATATATCAAGAGTGAAAAAGGAAAACAGGCCCTTTATTACGGTTCGTGTAAAAATGGGCTAACCGGAGGAACGGAATCCGCGAACTTAATTGCGTCCCTGCCTGGCGAGGGGTATGTCTACTTACGTGTAGAAGTTCGTCCGGGAGGAATTTGCAACTGGTTCTACAGCACAGACGATAAGAAATACAAAAGGGTAGGAGAAGCGTTTACTGCTAGAGCTGGCAAATGGATCGGAGCAACCGTAGGGCTCTATGCCAGCCGCGATATGACGATCAATGACAGTGGATACGCTAAAGTTGATTGGTTTCACGTTGAACCATTAAATTAGTCAAAAATGAAGTTTTTAACATGTTTAACCCTAGCGCTTTATTTTCTGATAAACTCAACGCATCACGCTATTGCGCAAACCACAGATAATCGATATGAACTTACCGTTGCCTTAGATGGCAGTGGCGACTGCACCAGTATTCAAGAGGCGATAAACAAGGTTCGTGACCATGCAGAACGTCGCGTTGTTATCCACATTAAGGCCGGTACCTATAATGAAAAAGTTGTCATTCCGTCCTTCAAGCGGAATATTACGCTGAGAGGCGATGGTGCCGAGCGAACCGTCATCACAAATAATGACCATACAGGGAAGCCCTTCCGTGGCATTGACGTGACGGGCGACCCCAATTACAGCACCTATACATCATACACATTGTTGGTCGCTGCGTCCGATTGTACCCTTGAAGATCTAACTGTACAAAATTCCTCTGGCAGGGTCGGCCAAGGAGTGGCTTTACATACGGAGGGAGACCGCATCGCTATTCGTCGATGCCGAATCCTTGGGAACCAAGATACCCTTTATCTAGCACGGGGGGGATCCAGGGTATATTTGGAAAAATGTTTTATTAACGGAACAACAGATTTTATATTCGGCGCCGCTACAGCCTATTTTTTCGACTGTGAGATTCAGAGTTTAGCAAATTCCTATATAACGGCTGCTTCTACGCAGGAAGAAGAACCCTATGGTTTTGTTTTCAGAGATTGCTCGCTGCTGGCTAAAGACGATCAGGTCGACCGAGTGTATCTTGGAAGGCCGTGGCGACCACATGCCAAAACTGTGTTTATAGATACCAAAATGGGGAAACATATCACCGCTGCGGGCTGGCATGCTTGGCCTGGCGATAAGAACTTCCCCAACAAAGAGCGAACTGCTCTTTATGCGGAGTATGGCAGTATATTAACGGACAACGGCAATACGAATGACCGCGTTATGTGGGCCACGAAGCTCCGTAAAGAAGACTTAAGCGAATATACGCTACAAAAAGTACTAAGGGGCTGGACGCCAGAACACTAAACGAACATGGCCATGTTGAAAACAATTTTGAGCGCCGCAACTTATCTTTTTATTCCTCTAAGTGTATTTTCACAGCCGTCCTATCCGCGCGATACGAGCTTTACGATTCAAACAACCTACCGAAAAGAAATACAATATCGGCCCTACATTAGAATTGCAGAAGCACCTGTTTCCCGTCGTATTCACGAACAATATGGTGTTTCCTACAAAAGAATTGGAGATAGAGCATTGACTCTTGACATCCTTTCTCCTAAAAACTCGGCGAATAAAAAATATCCGGGAATTATTCTAATTCACGGGGGAGGCTGGAGCTCCGGAGAAAAATCACAGATGCATACCCTGGGAAAAGATCTTGCGGACAGGGGATACATTTGTTACGCCGTAAGTTACCGGTTAACGCCAGAAGCCCCTTATCCCGCTGCGGTGCTGGATATCAAGGATGCTATTTCTTGGCTAAAGCAGTCCGGAACGCAAGCTAATCTAGACACAAGTAAAATTGTCGCGCTAGGCACTTCTGCCGGAGGACAACTTGCGGCACTTCTAGGCACCACCAATAGAAAAACCACCTTCGCCCAACAGCGTGTGGGAGAACCAAGTGTAAGCACTGTTCAAGCGGTCGTTAACATTGATGGCATACTTGCTTTTCACCACCCCGAATCTGCGGAAGGGAAATCCGCTTCAGCCTGGCTTTTAGGAAATTACACCGAAAGTCCCTCGAACTGGAATGAAGCTTCCGCACTAAGCCACGTTTCTCCAAATAGCGCCCCAATCTTATTTTTAAACAGCTCAAATCCCCGCTTTCATGCAGGAAGGGACGACATGATTAAAAAATTTGATCGATACGGGGTATACAGCGAGGTCCATGAGTTCGCAGATAGCCCACACCCTTTCTGGTTTTTCGAGCCATGGTATACCCCAATGGTTAGAAAGATCGAAGCCTTTCTTAATCGGGTTTTAACAACTTACCCCAACAATTAAAAGGTTCAACGAATGCTTAACCGCAGAAATACAGATATGACAATCCACGATGCTATACTTTCCGCTCACCTCCCAATAGGCGGTAAACGATATCCGAAGCAGGGGGCATGTCTAGAAGCGGCGTTTCAAGAAACCGGCTGTCGGTTTCTCGGTGCTTGGCATAAAAAACCATTCATTATTACAACCGTTCCAATACACCCTTCCGTTTGACAATGTTTTTGTAATCCCATTGGATGTCTCTCGATTTCTCGATCCAGCGCTGCAAATCTTCAACGTTAATTTCTTCTATAGCATTATAAAAAATAGAAGAATCTTTAAATTTCTGGCCCTTAATATTTAATTTTTCTTCTCCAAAATCAGCTCCGCTCCAGAACATGAGCCGTATCCCTTTCTTCTGTTTGCTATAGCCGACTATCGGATTTCCTTCTAAAAACCAAACGGGACTTCCATGCCAAATTTTCACCTTCCCATCGGGAAGATGTTTAGCGATTTCCGTTGCCAGCACATTGCAAATGGACATGTCTTGCCCCGCTTGAGAATTGTTATAAGCAGAGACCTCTTTTAAGAATGTTGCTGCCATATCCGTTATTTTTCCAAAGTTGACAGTAGCTCATCTAATTGTTCAAAATCGAGAGTCATACCTTCTTTAAAGCCCATATCCATCTCCTTTTCAAGACCATCAATCGAATCATAAGTCAGGAGCATCTCAACACGAACTTTATTGTCGTCCGCTATAAAAGTGTTCTCCCACAAATTTTGAGGGAACGCTGGATTTAAAACACCATTTTCGTCACTAAAGCCTCCTTTAGAGGAAAAATATTTTTCCTTCATGATCGAAACGAAATTTGTTTTACTCCAATGCTTCTCTCCCTCAGGTCCTACCATTGCATAGAGCCAGAACCCTCCCTCGCGAAAGTCCATGGTCTTTGTTTCAGCTCGCCAAGGCTGGGGGCCCCACCATCGGTCTAGTAGTTCTGGATCAGTCCATGCTTGCCATACCAGCCCAAGGTGGGCATTAAATTCACGAGAGATATGAATTGTCTTGTGTTCCTTGTTGACAATGAAGTCAAATACTAGTTTGTTTTTCATCTTATTATTTTTTTAAAGTGAGTAATAATCTGTCCAAATTTTTAAGGTGTGACGAAAAACCTTTCTTGTGACTGTCTGTCGCCATTCTGTCAAACATCGCCGGGCTTCCATATTTCTCGGTTATCGTTACAAGTGTTTTGCTGTCTGTATGCCTGAAATCAACAGTACATTCCGTCCGGGGAAAGGACGGATCAAGGGTTCCATCTTTGTCACTGAATGCCCGCAGTTCCGTAAAGCTTTTATGAGTTTCAATTTTTATATAATCGTACCTGCTCCAATGTTTTTGCCCCTGAGGACCTATTAAGGAATAAAGCCAAAAACCACCCTCTTTGAAATCCATCGTTTTAGTTTCTATTTTGTATGGGTTTGGGGCGCACCACTGATCTAACAACAGCGCCGTTGTCCACCCTTTCCAAACCAAATCGTGGTTCGCGTTAAACTCGCGCTTTATGATGATGGTTTTCTGTTTTTCATCTACAATAAACTCGAATAATAAATTGCTGTTCATAACTGTGTTTTATTATTTTAAAAATAAATAATCCGATTTCGTGTCATTTAATAAACCTTGAAATCACATCTATCATTTCGCGACTAGACCCTTAAACCAACTAATAATCCGCTGTCTATTTTTACTGTTCTTTTATTGTTGCCAGTAAGTTGTCTAGTTGATCGAAACGTGTTTCCCAGATTTTTCGAAACTGTTCTAGCCATTGGTCGATTTCTTTCATTTTGTCGATTTCGAGCTTATAGTAAATCTCGCGACCTTTTTGCTCTTGCTTCACTAGCGCACACTCTGTCAGAATTCGCAGATGTTTGGAAACCGACTGACGGGAGGTATGGAAATGTTCAGCTATACTATTGGGTGTCATAGCATGCATCGCAATTAGCGTGAGAATCGCCCGTCTTGTTGGATCCGCAATAGCTTGAAAAATATCCCTTCTCATTTGTTTATAGTTTTAATTATGCAACCGTTTGATTTCAAATATACACGCAACCGTTTGGTTTCGCAAATTTTTTAACTATTTTTTTCTTTTTGTCTTCTTAAAACCATAAATAAAACAACGCATTGAGCAAAAACATTGCACCTTTCTTTATCAAGGGGTTTAGGACGTAACTGCCAGTACCGCCCCTGGCTTCTTGCAGGCGAACGTATCGTATCGTGTGTTCTGGAGCGTCTTTTTCAGAAAAACTTATTTAGGAATCTTTACGGAAAGGTGAAAGATATTTCCCACTCAATTTTTTGTAACTTTATATGGGTCAACGTAAAGTTCAGAATTTATTAGATGGCTATGGCACACAACACGACAAGTAACAACAATTCCTATCTTCCAGTAGCCTGGGAGTACCGTGAACTCGTTGAAGAGCAAATTCTCAAAAGAACCGTTGGAAAAGTCTTTTACTTTGGACACGAAAATACAATCGAAGAAGTTCAGGGAGAGATCAAAGAAATAACCGACGAAAAGGTGTTGGGAGTATTCATTGTAATGGATAGTCGACTTCGGATACGGATAGACCGCATCATTACCTTCTTCGGAAAGATCGGACCTGCGTACGAAGAATATAACGCTTACGCGGACGCATGTATGGACTGCTCTGGCGGCTACACAAAGGAGGAGCTGGAAAATATGTAAACTGCTGCATTTTTGCAGCTCTCCCATACCCAAATGAGGGTTTCACCTTAATTAGTTTATTACTTTACGGGATAACCATCTCAAGTGCTAAAGCGAAGGAAACTTTGTCGACTGTTTTTACAAGTCTTTAAATTCGCTTCCTGTCTCGCTATTCTCACTAACGGCTCAATGAAGATTGGCATCAAACTCTTGCTAACACACGTTTTGACCCGATGTTATTCAATCTTATTTAGTTAGATGAAGCTGAACAAAACCGTCTTTATGTTTGTGTTCTTTATGTTTAAACTTTGAGTTCAATTCACTATTGTTTCCTAAAACAGCTCCAGCGCCGGTGATTAATGGATTGACGTTAAAATAAACATCTGTAACCAAATCTTTGTCGATAAAGGCATTGAAAGTACCAGCTCCGCCTCCAATTACGATTTCCTCCACCCCTTTTTTAGACATATATTCAACAGCTTCTTCTGGACTTTCCACAGTCTTGTAACCATCAGCTGTATAAGGATTATGAGATAATATGATGATTTCTATTCCGTCAAAAAGTTCTTTTACTTCTGTTGGAAATGTTAAAAAATTTTCAAACGTTCTTAATCCTATCACAACGTTTCCAACCTTTCTTACAAATTGTACGTAGAATCCCATTGCCTCTGGCGGCAGCTGGTGATGCGGGTTATCGGTTATTAAGATTCTTCCGTTAGCCGAAATGTTTGCGATTACAGTTACTTTCATATTGTTTTGTTTTTTTAATTTCTGACTACAAAACTATTGGATATTAGATTTATATTTACTATTCATTACCTATAGGAAAGTAACTTTGTTATGAGCAACAAGAAGGGTGACATTAATAAAAAAAATATATTGGCATTAAGAGATGGGATTGAACTATTGAGGGGCAAATGGAAATTTTGCATCCTGCATAATTTACAGAACCACGGCACAATGAGGTTTAAAGATTTGCAAGAGATGGCTCTGGGAATAAGCCCCAAAGTTCTATCCAAAGAGTTGAAAGAATTGGAAGATAATTTGCTGATTACTCGAACCGTTAATAACACAAAACCTATTACCGTTTCTTATGCACTTACAGCACATGCAAAAGAAACAGAAGAAGTTGTCAATGCTTTAATTAAATTTGGACTAAAGCATAGAAACAAAATTAAAACAAAATGACGTCTCTATATTGATTCAGCTTTACCATTCTCAAAATATATAACATTGAAATTTTTATCTTTCCCTTACCGCAGTGTTATTGTCGATATTTGATTTTTAAATAAGAAAAACAGATAAGGCATTGCAAAGTGTCGTAGATATCCCGAAACCGTAAAAAGAAAATGAAATCAGCACGCAGCCAGCCGTTATTTGTTCGAAATTTTCCACAAAATGGATTATGACGGAAAAACTTATCGAATCACACACACGAGCGGAATCCCCAATCGTTCATATAAAAAGACGGATTGTTCGAAAAAAACCGGACAAACGAAATATACCTCATTTGTCCGGTCTAGTAGCCCCGAGCAGAATCGAACTGCTATCAAATGTTTAGGAAACATCTATTCTATCCGTTGAACTACGGGGCCATATTAATCTGCAGCAAAAATACCTATTTTTTTGTCCGTTTTACAATAATTAAAAACTATAACAATCCCGAGAATAAAATAGATTATAACTATATAGTATTGCTAATATCGATTCTTTTAAACTGTTTAAAAGACTACTTTTGTAACACAAAAAGAAAGATTAAATATTATGAGTTTTACAGGTAAAAATTTCCCTAACATTGCGGTTGACGCAATCGATTATTTAGGTGACAACTTCACACTTAACATTTTTGAAAAAGCAAAATCTGAAGGCAAAAAAGTATTATTATTTTGGTACCCGAAAGACTTTACATTTGTTTGTCCAACAGAATTACACGCTTTCCAAGAAGCTTCTGAAGAATTAGCAAAAAGAAATACAATCATTGTGGGAGCATCATGCGATTCTGCGGAAGTTCATTTTGCTTGGTTAAACACAGCGAAAGACAATGGTGGAATAGAAGGTGTTGAATACCCTATCATTGCCGATACTAACCGCAATCTTTCAAGCGTATTAGGTATTTTAGAAATGAAAGAAGTAGAACATCCTGAATACGGTACTTTAGTAGAAGGATCCGCAGTGAGCTACCGCGCGACGTATCTTATCGATGAAGACGGTAAAGTGTTCCACGAATCAGTAAACGATATGCCTTTAGGCCGTAACGTAAAAGAGTTTATCCGTTTGATCGATGCTTATGCTCACGTTCAAAAACACGGAGAAGTTTGTCCTGCAAACTGGGAAGAAGGAAAAGACGCAATGAGCGCTACACGTGAAGGCGTTGCTTCATACCTTTCTGCAAACTAATAATTTGTACTTAACACAATTGGAGAGGAAAAGCCTTCCTCTCCATTATTAAAATATTATATCATGCTACAAGAACTAGAAAATGACTCTTTACAAGAATTTGTAAATAGTAATGAAACTGTATTGGTCCAATATTCTGCATCTTGGTGTGGGAACTGCCGTATCATGAAGCCTAAATTCAAAAAAATGGCTACAGAGAACGAAAACGTATCATTTGTAATCGTTGATGCAGAGAAATTTCCAGAATCAAGAAAACTTGCAAATGTGGACAACCTTCCGACTTTCGCCGCATTTAAAAACGGGAAATTGGTAAATCAGGTACAAACAAACAAAATTGATGGATTAACGAATTTATTAAATGAAGTTACCAGTAATTAAGCATTTATTAGAGTTTATCGAGCAAAATGATGCTGACTTTGTATTGGAATCAATCGAAACATTAGAAGCTCTGACGGAAGTCCCTTCACTCAAAGACGAGGAACTCGACGTCATCGGAGAATTGATCTCAAACATGTATGGTGCCATTGAGGTTGACAAATTAATAAAAGGTGGCGCGTCTAAAAAAGATGCATTAAATAGTTTTATGAAACGCGTATTGGGTTCAATCGACCAGTAATCGGCTCCTTTTAGCAAATGAGATTTTTCTCCGGTTGTTCATAACTTCACTCGTGTGGAAAAGTTTTGTATATGGACACGGAAATCTTATTTATTTTAATCCTACTTTTACTAACACTAAAGGTTACTATTTTAAAACTGTCGACTATTACTATTTGGTTTTTACAAAATTCACGGGGTGGATTGGAAGTTTTAGACAAAAGATTTTTAATTGTTGGTAAAAGGAATCAAATGGCGATTTGATTCCTTTTATTTTTTTAACTCCTCAGAAAAAATCATCCCTCAATCAGTCAAAAAAAACAATTCACAAAAACCACCGCTGCGTCATTAAAAATAATTCCTATTTTTAGGGCTATGTGCAGAAACTTTTTTTCCCTACTCGCATCCTTTTTCGTTGCCAACTTTGTATTCGCTCAATCAGCGATTCCACTTAATTCCTCTGAAATCTTACTCAAGATGGAACGACTGAATGTACTTGGCACAGCTCTTTATTTTGCCGCGCATCCAGATGATGAGAATACAAAACTAATTGCTTATCTCGCTTCAGAGCGAAAAGTCCGAACCGCCTACCTTTCCCTGACTAGGGGTGATGGAGGACAAAATCTTATCGGCACGGAGCAGGGCGTAGAACTTGGTTTAATCCGTACGCAAGAGCTTTTACAAGCTCGCGGGGTAGATGGTGGTGAACAGTATTTTTCCTCAGCATACGATTTTGGCTTTTCAAAAACGCACGACGAAACTTTCCGCTTCTGGCAAAAACAAGAAGTATTACGCGAAGCCGTTTGGTTGATACGAAAATTACAGCCCGATATAATTATAACGCGTTTTCCACCAGATGAAAGAGGGGGGCATGGGCATCATCAGGCTTCAGCCATACTGGCGCAACTTGCTTATTCGGCAGCGGCCGATCCAAAAATGTTTCCCGATCAATTGAATCTAGTTTCCCCCTGGAAGGCAACTAGACTAGTCTGGAATACCGCGAACTTTATGCGTATGCAGGGCAGCGACGGGCAACTAAAAATCGATATTGGAGCGTTTAATCCTTTAATTGGAAAATCGTACGGGGAAATATCTGCAATCAGTAGATCGCAACACAAAAGTCAGGGATTCGGATCCGGTGCTACGAACGGGCTCTCTGTGGAGTCTTTTGAACATGTTGACGGGCAGCGTGCTACCGACGATTTGTTTGACGCGGTGGATTTATCGTGGCGCAGGGTTCCTAATTCAGAAAACCTACAGCTTCTTGTCGACCAATTGATAAAAAACTATGCCGCAAATAGCCCGCAAAAATCGATACCCCGCTTAGCAGAACTATGGAAGGCACTACAAAAGCTACAGGATGGTTATTGGAAAGTCCGCAAGACCCAGGAAGTGGAAAAGTTACTTCTTGCGTGCGCCGGAATAAAAATTGAGTCAATAGCTGACCAGCACCGAGTCGCCCAAGGAGAAAGTGTCTCCTTCAACACAGAGATTATAGTCCGTAGTCCATCGGTAGCAGTCACCCTTAAGGCTATCAACAAAAAAGTGTTAGAAAAGGAAATCCCTTTTAATGAGACACTAAAGCTTGAAGCAAGCTACACTGCAAATAATATTACACAACCCTACTGGCTCGAAAAACCGGTAGGAAAAGGAAAATTTGAGGTTGAACCTACGAAGGTCGGATTTCCAATGAATCCGGACCTACCCAGCAGTGATGTGACCCTTTTAATTGAGGGTATTTCTTTGACGGTCAACACGCCAATCCAATATAGAAAGGTAGATCCTGTTCGAGGGGAGGTCTATTCTTTTCTGGAAGTCGTCCCGCAAATAACGGCCTCTTTAACAAGCAATCACCTAGTAAAAAAAGGTACCCCCAAGACCGTCGACATCCAATTTACAAACAACACTTCTGCAGCCAAACAGGCGACGATTGCAGTTAAATTATCAGCAAAGGAATGGAAAGCTACTCCAAATGAAATAACATTAAACTTCGACGGAACAAACCCCGTCGTATCCGAAAAAATACAGGTCGAGAGCCTTGCGAGTGAAAACATAGGTAATGCTACACTTAGCCTAAGCTATCAAGGAGACGAAATAAAGGATCTCCATCAGATCCGTTATGACCATATCGCACCACAGGTGTGGTTTCCTCCCACTTTTGCGACATTACGTCCAATTGAACTTATAAATCCGGTGGAACGCGTTGCTTATATTGCTGGTGCCGGCGACCTGGTTCCCGACGCCCTCCGCAACATAGGAACCCATGTAGACATCATCGATGTAAAGAAACTCTCGCTCGAGCAACTTAAAAATTACCAAGCGCTAATTTTTGGGGTCCGAGCTATGAATGTCAACCCTCATATTGCATCGAAGCTTCCAATTGTATATGAATATGTGGAACAAGGTGGCGTCGTTCTGATGCAATACAATGTAAATAGCCGATTACAAAAGGATAACTTCGGACCAAAACCATTTACTATTAGCCGTGCCCGGGTAACTGAAGAGGATGCGAAAGTCAAATTCCTCAACCCATCTGACAGAGTATGGAACTATCCGAATCAAATAACATCAAAAGACTTCGATGGTTGGGTACAAGAAAGAGGCTTATACTTTGCGCAAGACATCGACCCTGCATATACGACGCCCTTAGTAATGTCTGATACAGGAGAGGACGCCCACAATGGGTCATTACTTATTTTAAAACTAGGAAAAGGAAAATTTGTATATACTTCGTTATCTTTTTTCAGACAATTACCCGCCGGAGTTCCCGGAGCTAATAGATTATTTGTAAATTTGTTAACGAAATAAAAATAAGACATAAATATCTAATGGAAAATCAAGTAGAAAACAACGAACAATTAAACGACAAAGGTCTTATCCTTGTGATTGGAACTGTATTTGGAGCCTTAATATCTATTGTAACCACCGGTACAATTTTAGGTTTTATCATCGGTGCTGCTATCGGATTAATTTTCGCTATTTTCTTTATTAGCGCATTCCTTCCACATAAACCACATGACAGATAGGAAGTTTCCGCCTTTAGAAAAAAGCTGGAGTAGATTCTATATACTGATATGTATATGGCTCGCTGCCTGTATTTTTCTTATGTCCTGGTTTACTAAGTATTTCTCATGAGTACTATTGATTGGGTAGTACTCTTTTTTACACTTCTGCTCATTGTCGCATATGGCATGTACAAGAGCCGAGGTATCAAAAATATCGATGGCTATATTGTCGGTGATCGGCAGCTCCCATGGTATAATGTAGGCCTATCTGTTATGGCCACGCAAGCGAGTGCCATTACATTCCTTTCCGCCCCAGGTTTAGCCTATTCCTCGGGAATGAGCTTCGTACAGTTTTACTTTGGACTGCCTCTGGCGATGATCGTTCTTTGCGTAACGTTTGTCCCTATTTTTCATCGATTAAAAGTATATACCGCTTACGAATTTCTAGAAAAACGTTTTAACGTACACACTAGAGCACTGACTGCTATCTTATTTCTTATTCAGCGCGGAATATCTACTGGTATCACAATTTTCGCTCCGTCTATTATTTTATCAAGTATTTTAGGTCTTGATGTGACCTATACAACGCTAATTATCGGTTCAATTGTTATCCTGTACACAGTATGGGGCGGGACCAAAGCGGTCTCCTACACGCAGCTCTTACAGATGGCGATAATATTTACCGCGCTTCTTGCGGCAGGATTCATGGTCGTACATCTTTTACCCGAAGACATCGGCTTTAAAGAAGCCTTGCATATTGCAGGAAAATCTGGTAAGACCAATGCAATAGATTGGAGTTTTGATCTTAACAATGAATATACGGTGTGGACGGGCTTGATCGGTGGATTCTTTTTGCAACTTTCCTATTTCGGTACTGACCAAAGCCAGGTAGGGCGATATCTTACTGGATCATCCATCCGAGACTCTCGTATGGGCCTATTGATGAATGGCCTTTTAAAAGTACCCATGCAGTTTTTTATACTCCTTATCGGGATCCTTGTATTTGCTTATTATCAATTCAATACGGCACCTTTATTTTTCAACCAAGTAGAGGTAAAAAAAATCGAAAACAGTGAGTATAAAGCAGAGTACAGCCAAATTATGAGTCAGCACGAACTGCTAAGCAAAGAAAAAACACTACTTGTCCAGCAGCTCACCAGGGGCCTAAAAACCGACGATGAAGTATTAATCGACCAAAGTAGAGAAGCATTAAACGCTAAAAATAAACAGGATAAAGCTCTACGAAAGCAAGTTGAAGAACTTCTTCTCAAAAATGATCCGTCCGCAGAATTAAACGACAATAACTACATTTTCCTTTCCTTTGTTACCAGCACATTTCCTAAAGGATTTATAGGGCTACTGATAGCAATAATTTTCTTAGCGTCTATGGGAGCAACGGCCAGCGCAATAAATTCCTTGTCTTCTACAACTGTTGTCGATATTTATAAGCGGTTTATAAATAGGGGTGCCTCTGATCAGGGGTATTTAAATGCATCACGTATATTCACGTTGTTTTGGGGTATAATAACCCTCTGTGTGGCACTATATGCCAGTCAGCTCGGAAATCTACTCGAGGCGGTGAATATATTAGGATCGTTATTCTATGGAACAATCCTTGGGGTTTTCCTAGTTGCATTTTATGTAAAACAGATCGGGGGGAAGGCCGTCTTTTGGGCAGCGATTCTAACGGAAATAATAGTCTTTATTATTTGGTCTACCGATATAATGGCCTATTTATGGCTAAATCTGGTGGGGTGTGTATGTGTAATCGTGTTAGGACTTATCTTGCAACAGATCTTCCGAACCAAAGGGTTCACAATTGAAAATTAAAAGAATTGCTTTTTTCCCCTCCAATGTTTTACGTGAAACATTCTGTCTGAAAGGCAACAACTTTTTAGAAATATCGGCGATACAAATTATATAAAACACGTTTATCATACTCCGAGAGCGTTTCGCTGGGATCCTGCGGAATAAATTTCCTTTTAAATGCCCTGATTGTTGCGTTCAAATTGGAGACATCGTAACCGATGATACGTAGGGCGTCAACGTAATTAAAATCGCTGGGGACGGGTTGTAAATTACGCTCGTCATACCAAACTCCAAAACCACGTTCAGCTAGTCGCTTCCACGGAAAAAACACACTAGGGTCGTCCTTTCTCGTTGGGGCTACGTCGGCATGACCAATGATGTTGGTAAAAGGTATCCTATACCTGGTTTTCAACGTGTCAAGTAGAGTTATCAAAGACTGTATTTGCGCTTCAGGGAAAGCTTCGCGCCCGTTATTATCGAGCTCAATACCCAGAGAGACAGAATTCATATCGGTAATCGTCCCCCATTTAGACCGGCCGGCATGCCAAGATCGCAAATAGTCATTAAGCATCTGTACAACCCTTCCGTCTCGACCGATGACGTAGTGGGCTGACACTTCGGTGTGTTCAAGCTGAAAAGTACGTATTGTTTGATTGATGCTACGCTGAGCAGTATGATGTATAATTACGTAATTCGGTTTTCGGACATCATAGTGTATCGCTTCTGACCAATCCGTATTTTTATTAACGCCTTCACGCATCATAGCCCGAACTTTATCTTCCGGCGAATTAATATCTGGTATTATAAGCGTTGTATTCTCCGCAAATGTATCGCTAATAGAGGGGATCCGAACGGAGTCAACGTTGATCTTCGTGGTGTCAATTTTAATCACTGGACGAGCTGTATTACCCACCAATGTCTTCTGCTTTGTCGCACATCCGACAAGCAATACAAAACTCAAAATAAACCCCAAATCTCTCAAACGCACACGATCTACCTTGGTAATGTATAGGTAACTCCTAAAGCGAGCGCCTGGCTATATTGTATGTCCGGGGCTTCATCAGAATTATAGACGACAATACCTCCTAACGATACGTTGACAAGGCTAGTCACTTTCGCTGATAATGTGACATCCAGACGGTGATCAGGATCACTAATATCGTTATAATCGGCAAACAGATTATAACGTGATTTAATATTCAGGTTCTTAGATAAATTACGATCTAGGTTGGCCGTTAGCTGAAAAGCCAGGTCATTTTTAAACTCTTTTCCTGGTTCTACGCCATAATCTGGAGCTGGACCAATTCGTTCTCGATTTATTAGGAGCGTCTGCCGCGCAGTACCTGTACCAAAACGAACAGAAAATGTTTCATCGGGTTTATACTCCAAACCGAATGATTCCGTAAAATATCCCGGGGCCATGAAAGCAGATACGGTGTCCGCCACTAACTCGCGCCCGAGCTCTTCGTTAAATTCATATTTATAACCTACGTCGAATTGCGATTCATAAGTAAACGAGAAATAGAGCGCCCATGTTTTGGATAATTTATAGGCAAGTTTATTATCCCAGAAAATACGGTCGTTATTTTTTTTCGCGAGCTGTCCTTCGTTTCTCACAATTCCATACTTCAGATCAATTTCAGTGGTAAACTGAAAATTATTTTTATTGTATTCTGACTTATGCCACCCTAAAAGACCCGCAGCAACAGAGTTAACTCCCCCCGCGTTCCAGTTACTACTGAACGAAGCTTGATTCGCGTTTATGCCAAATTTGGTCCAATGTTTCCAGTAATCCACCTCCAGATCTAGGTTGGGGATAGGAACAATGATATTATTTAGCTGTTTTACTGGGGCTTCAGGCTTCTCGACTATTGTCGTGTCGGGCCTTGCGCGCAATTCCTTAAGATCAATCTGTGCATAAGCAACTCCTACGCTAAGCGTTGCGTAAAGTGCAAAAAATACAATTAGCCTACTAAACGTCATGTTTTTTAATTATTAACTTCTAAATCTAAATCCGGCAATTTCGGTAAATAGCGCAAGTTAGGATTTAATTTAAATATTTCATATTTACTTCTTATGTATGACGATAACTCATACGGAGTCGCCAACATCACGAAGGCATAACTCGGTCGGAAATTGTTCATGAAAATTCGAAGCTGATCGCCTGTCAACCCCGTCGTATGCTGAACCAAATCAGGAGTAAACTTCGAGTCCACCACATTGTCCTCATACTCGCGTTGAATGACCTTCGTAAGCCTTCGCGCATTTTTTCCTTCCTTACTTAGCATGTTAAAGATCGAGCCAATGCTAATCCCGGCACCTGTTGGCCCAACGCTAAATATTGATCCAGGGTCCGCCATTTTATATGCCTTATTAAACTCTTCCCTCCGTTGTGCTAAAACCTGCTCCGGAGATTTTCGTGCAAAGACATCAATTTGCGCAATATGTATCGAGCTTCGTCTCAAATAAACTAGGAGCACCTTTTGATCCTTGTAAACTATCGTGTCGGCGTGAAATCCGTCTTTTGAGGCAATAACCGTATCGCCGGCCGCTACATTTATTTCAAACTCGCCTCGCGCATTATTATAGGTGTTTTCTTTTGATTTAACGTTCTTGACAAATACACTACCAACGCGCTGGCCGGTACCTTTATCAAAGACTATGCCTTGAATTCCACCGGTCTGCGCATTTAGCGTCAGATGACTAATAAATAATAAACTGAATAGATATAAATGATGTAAAAACTTCACGGTTATAAAACTACAGCAAAGACGTTAAATTATCCAAATTTTAACACCTTTTAGTCTTTTATTTCGTGATCACGAGCATTTGGCCGAGAGAAAGGTTCTCAGAGGACAAGGAATTAAGAGTTTTGATTTGCTCGACAGAAACTCCATACTCTTTTGCTATGCCAAATAAAGTATCTGAACTTTTTACTTCATGGATAATCATCGCTACGGCACTCTTAATTTCTTCCGGCTCCTCTTGCGGTTCATCAACTTCTTTTATATGGATAATCTCTTCCACCTTTTCTTCGCGAACCTCCTTGGCCACATAAGACGATTCTAGACGGTCATATTTGTAGAGCTCATAGCGTTCAATCAAGTCGATCAGAAGTTGAGGATAGCGAGGATTGGTAGCATACCCCGCATCTTTAAGCCCTCGAGCCCAACCTTTATAGTCATCTTTATCCAATCTAAAGAGCTTTTCATAACGCTTACGTAATAGAAATTGACTATGATCTTCAAATGACTGTTCTGGGCTTGTATATACACGAAAACAATCGTTAGCACGATCATCAGGACGGTTAACCGACTTTCCGTTCCATGTTCCGCCGCATTTTATGCCGAAGTGATTGTTCGCTTTTTTGGCAAGATAACTGTTTCCACTACCGGATTCGAGTAGTGCTTGCGCTAGTTTAATGCTGGCAGGGATGCCATATCGATTCATTTCAGCAACAGCAATATCCTTATAACGATCGATATAGCTCAGTCCTGAAATCGAGGTGGCTCCTCTAGAAGCTGTCGTTGATCGGGAGGAACTTGTCTCTTTTCCAGACCGCAACACAGTTGATTTTCGTGATGCGCATGACGTTACTCCCAATAACAACACCCCGAGCAATAGAAATACAGTATTTCGTCTCATTTAAAGCATTAAACGTTGTCCGATCGATAGGTTGGCAGACCGAAGGTTGTTCTGGTTTTTAAGCTTCTGCACTGTGGTCCCATAGCGTTTAGCGAGCGCAGAAAGAGTATCGCCCTTTCGTACCACGTGCGAGTTGGTTTGGTTTAAGTTCAGTCTGGAATCTTTAGATTCCATAGAACGCAGAAGTATGTCTTCAGTTGGCGCAGGGCCGTTGGATGCCACCACCTGCTCCGCCAACTCTTGTTTGCTCGCGACATTATCATATTTGTCTAGGTCGTAACGATCGATAATCTGAATTACCTTTCTTGACCAGGTCCCTGACTCCGAATAGCCGGAGCGGGCAATTCCAGCGATCCAACCTTTATAATCGCCTTTCTTTTTCGTATCAAAAAGCTTAGCTGTTGCTTTACGTCGCTGCAATAAACCGACAAAATCCTCGTAAGAATCATCCGATGAACCGTAACCTTTATAAGCCGAACGGATCTTCTTACTATTGTTTTTTCCTTTGATACCGAAATGATTGTTCAAATGCTTGGCGAGTCTGCTGTTTCCATACGCACTTTCATGAAAGGCGACTCCTAAAATAACAGAAGCGGGTACTCCTGTTTCTATCATCAGTTGCTGTGCCATATCCTTATGCTCAGCAATATAACTACTTGGTGAAAATTTTTGTGCGTACGTTGACGTAACGTTCAATAAAAAAATCAACAGTGTGGCAAAAAACCACCCTTGTGCTTTCTTATGCATATTCTTCCTTTTAGTTCAACAATTACTTTTTGCGTATCACAAAAAGCCCGTCTCTAATCGGCAAGATCAGTTTTTCTATCCGACCATCGTTTGCCAGTGTTTGATTAAGTTCCAGTATCGCTTTTGTTTGGTTATCCGGGTTATCTAATAAAACCTTTCCCTTCCATAGCACATTGTCGATAAGTATTAACCCTCCTGTAACCGTTCTTTCTATCAGTTGCTGAAAGTAATACAAGTTTCTTTTTTTATCGGCATCGATAAATACAAGATCAAATTCACCTGGAATCCGTCCGATGATGTCCGCTGCATCACCAATATGATAGTTTATTGCATTACCATATGGCGAGGCATCAAAATAGCTCTGTACGCGTTCCTGCTGTTCCTCGTTAATATCTATCGTGTGAACTTCTCCTCCTTCGGCAAGACCTTCGGCCAAGCATAAGGTGGCATAACCTGTGAAGGTACCAATCTCCAAAACGCGTTTCGGTCGAACCAAATGAGACAACAAAGAGAGCACTCTTCCTTGAAAATGCCCCGATAACATGTGAGGCATTGTCTCCCGCAAATAG
>NZ_JABMCQ010000080.1 GCF_013179575.1 Sphingobacterium shayense
GGTTCTTCGGTAGTTTCTGCAACTTGTTCCGTGTAGCTAACGTTTCCGTTCTCGTCAACAACAACCACTGAACGGCTTAGCAAACCCGCTAATGGACCGTCTGTGAAACGTACCTGATAAGCGTCAGAAAAATTACTGTCTTTATATTCGGAAAGCATGATCACATTCTCCAGCCCTTCAGCCGCGCAAAAGCGACCTTGTGCGAAAGGTAAATCACGGGAAATGCATAGAACGACCGTGTTTTCTAGGGCTGAGACTTTCTCGTTGAATTTTCGGACCGATGCGGCACATGTTCCAGTATCTACACTAGGGAAGATATTTAACACTACTTTTTTACCTTTAAAATCGTTTAAGCTTTTTTCAGAAAGATCGCCGGTAGTTAAGTTAAAACTAGGTGCTGCGGAACCCACAGAAGGGAGATTACCTTGTGTATTAACGGGAGAACCTTTAAATTTAATAGTTGCCATTGTTTTAAATTTTGAATAATGAATTTAAGGTACGAAATTTAAACGAAGTCTCACAGGTTAAGGTCTATCTTTCTAATTAACCAAATTTTTTTTCTGTTTCTCTGTTAACATTTTTCTACCGATAGAGTATAATGTCCCTCAAATGCATTGTTATTCTATTAACGAAATGATCTTCTTTTTAGATTGGGAATATGGCTTTGGAGGATGCCGCAAGTACGTTAGATATTCTTATGAATTTATCTATTGTTCGCTCACGCCGTTGCGTATTTACTTAAATGTGTCTGTTATTATATTTTAGTATTGAGTATTAACAACTCATATTAAGGTAGTTATATTTTATTTGCCGTGTTCGAAAAACGACGATTAATATAAAATTTGTGTGACAATAAAACTCACCGGTGAAAAAGTATCACTTCGATTTGTTATTTTCACCTCTTATATTATGTAAACATGATTAAATCTAAATTTTTATTAGGGATCCTCCTGTTTCCAAGTTTGCTTCTTGCTCAACGGGCTCCTGAACCCTATGGTGCTCTGCCTTCGGAACGGCAACTTCGTTGGCATGAAATGGAAACATACTGTCTAATACACTATACTCCCACTACATTTCAGAACAAAGAATGGGGGTATGGCGACGCTGATCCAGAGATTTTCAATCCTTCTAATTTTGATGCTAAGCAAATCGCTGAAGCGGCCAAGTCAGGAGGTTTCAAAGGTCTCATATCTGTAGCTAAACACCATGACGGTTTCTGCTTATGGCCGACTGCGACAACGAGTTACAGTATTATGAGTTCCCCTTGGAAAAACGGAAAAGGCGATATGGTAAAAGAATTTATGATTGCCTCTACAGAAGCGGGATTAGCCTTTGGTGTTTATTTGTCAGCCTGGGATCGTAACGATATTCGATATGGAAGCCCTGCATACGTTAGCGCTTATCAGAAACAACTAACCGAACTCATGACTAATTATGGCCCACTATTTACCTCTTGGCATGATGGAGCGAACGGGGGAGACGGATATTACGGTGGAAAGAACGAAAAGAGGACTATAAATCGGACTACATATTATCAATGGGAAGATAAAACGTGGCCTATTGTCCGTGAAAACCAGCCGATGGCAATGATCTTCTCGGACGTTGGTCCTGACATGCGGTGGGTGGGGAATGAAAAAGGTTTTGCTGCCGAAACGAGTTGGGCAACGTTTACTCCAAAAGGAATAGAAGGCAGACCCGCTGTTCCAGGAGACTCCGATTATTCCAACTCTCCTTCGGGAACCAGGAATGGAAAGTATTGGATTCCTGCGGAATGTGACGTTCCTCAAAGACCGGGATGGTTTTATCATCAGGATCAAAACAACGAAGTCAAAACTCCTAATCAACTTTTTGAAATCTACCTTAAGTCTGTTGGCCGTGGAGCAAATATGAATCTTGGTCTCGCTCCGATGCCTGAAGGGCATTTGCATGAAAACGATGTCAAATCACTAAAGGCTTTCGGGCGTAAGATAGAAAAGACATTTGCCATAAACTTAGCTAAAGGTGCGAAAATAGATGCTTCCAATGTTAGAGCTAATTCAGCGGCTTTCTCTACCAAGAATTTATTGGATAATGACCGATATTCCTATTATGCTTCCGATGATAATGTACTTAATCCGGAGTTAGAAATTACACTTTCAAAAGAGCAAGAGTTTGATCTCATTCGTTTTCGTGAAA
This sequence comes from Sphingobacterium shayense, assembly GCF_013179575.1. GTDB lineage: Bacteria > Bacteroidota > Bacteroidia > Sphingobacteriales > Sphingobacteriaceae > Sphingobacterium > Sphingobacterium shayense. The sequence goes on from NZ_JABMCQ010000080.1 coordinate 2,176, forward strand.
ATATTAAGTTGGGGCAACGAATCGATAGCGTGAAGGTAGAGATCCTCCATAAAGGCAACTGGGAGCCGCTTACGAACGCGACGAGTATTGGCTCTACAAGGTTGATAAAATTGGAGGAACCGGTTGTAACATCAAAATTGAAAATTACTTTGTATGCGCCTGTTGCGCCTGCTCTAAGTGATTTCGGCTTATTTAAAGAGTTCGATGAAGATTTCTCTTTTAATAATGAGGAGGCAGGTATAATCGAATTACCATCCAATCAATATACGGTAGCGGGATTGAAAGATCTGTCCAGAGGTATAGATGCAAACGGACATTTATTCGTCTCCTTAGAAGACGCAAAGCAGGAAATAGTTTTTGAGCTTAATCAGTCGATTACTGCCTTAAACTATGTGCCTGATTCAGTGAGAGAAACAAAAGGTACAGTTTTGAAATATGAGGTAATGACTAGTGATGACGGAAATAAATGGAAGTCAATCGTGATTGGAGAATTTTCTAATATACGGGCGAACCCGGTGGCGCAGCGGATAAACTTTAATACTATAGGGCAGAAATACATCAAATTTAAAGCAATCGAGAGCGTGAACTCTCCTAATATTGTAGGAAAGTTTGTACTTTATAAATAACCCAATTTTAGATGAATATAACGAAAATTACCGCATGCCTAGTTTTCTTATCGCTAGTTTGTAGCGTAGTTAATGCACAAGAGTTGACGATGTGGTATGACAAACCTGCGGAACGATGGGAAGAGACGCTCCCCCTTGGCAATGGCTTAATAGGAATGATGCCGAACGGAAAGATCGAGGACGAATCGATCGTTTTAAATGAAATCTCAATGTGGTCCGGGAGCCCTCAGGATCCAAATAATTACGATGCTTATAAAAGCGTTGAGGAAATTCAAAAACTCTTGCTTAGTGGCAAAAATGATTTGGCAGAAACCTTAGTTAATAAAAATTTCGTTTGTGAGGGAGTAGGATCAGGATCAGGGAACGGAGCGAACGCACCATACGGAAGTTTTCAGAATTTTGGTTTTTTGAATTTTTTGCACACTATCCCGGGCAATGTAAAAAATTATAAACGGACATTGAATTTAAAGGACGCCCTTGCAACAACGTCATTTGATGCAGAGGGCATTTCTTATCTCCGAGAGTATTTTACATCCTTTAATGGAAATGTCGGCGTTATTCGGCTGACTGCGAATAAGAAGAGCGCTATAACATTTGCGACACATTTTTATCGCGATGAAAATATAGCTAATATACAAGTTAATGAAGAGTTTATAAGTTGGACAGGAGCTCTCCCCGATGGAAAAGGAGGACAAGGGTTACAGTTTGCGGGAAAAGTAAAAATAGTAGCAACCGGAGGGAGAAAACAAGTATATGATAATCAAGTTTTAATCAAAGGAGCTGATCAAGTTTTGATTTTTTTCGTGGCCTCGACCGATTATTATGGTGGATCGCCGGCGCAGACCAATGATCAAGAACTTGATAAACTAAAAAATAGATCTTTTAGTAGTCTGCTTTTAGCGCATCAAAAATCCTTCGGTGAAAAATTTGATCGTGTTTCCCTAGAATTACAAGGTATTGCTGAAAATGAATCTTTTACTACAGATAAGCGAATAGCAAATTTTTATAAACACCCTGAAAAAGATAACGGGCTTGCTGCTTTGTATTTTCAATTTGGACGTTACCTAAGTATCAGTAGTACTGCTCCCTACCATCCGAATGCGCTTCCCCCCAATTTGCAAGGGCTATGGGCTCATCAGATCCAAACGCCATGGAATGGGGATTATCATTTGAATATTAATGCACAAATGAATCACTGGGGGGTAGAAGTAAGCAATCTATCTGAGTACCACCTTCCTTTTATCGATATGATAAAAAGGCTGGCAAAAGAGGGAGAGAAGACAGCGAAGGCATATTATAACGCGCCGGGTTGGGTTGTATACATGATGACAAATGTTTGGGGTTATACTGCGCCTGGAGAGCATGCATCATGGGGAGCAAGTACTGCCTCCGGCTGGCTTTGCAATCACCTGTGGGAACATTTTTTGTTTACTAGAGATAAGTCATATTTAGCGAACGTTTACCCGGTCTTGAAAGGGGCAGCGGAATTTTATCATGCTACCTTGATTAAGGACTCTAAAACCGGATGGTGGGTTACGGCACCATCTGTATCTCCTGAGAATAGTTTTAAAATGGCAAATGGTAAGACCACTGCTGTTGTCATGGGGCCGACTATCGATAACCAAATCGTTCGAGAGCTTTATGAATCGGTGATTGAGGCAAATAAAATCTTGGGATTAAATGATCCATTTATTCTGAAACTTACCGAACAGCTTAAAGACATTGCGCCACCGGTTGTGGTTAGTGAGTCTGGTCGTGTCATGGAATGGCTAGAAGATTACCAAGAAGCAGAGCCGAAACATAGGCATGTCTCTCATTTATATGGTTTGTACCCTGCCCACTTCATTTCACCTGTAAGTACGCCAGAATGGGCGGATGCCGCAAAAAAAACTTTAGAGGCTCGTGGAGATGAAGGTACAGGTTGGTCACGTGCTTGGAAGATATTATTTTGGGCACGTCTTCATGACGGCAATCGCTCCTTAGAAATATTAAGACAACTTTTAAAACCTGCGTTTACGGATAACCTTACCTATGAGGGAGGCGGAGCCGGAACGTATCCAAACTTATTCTGTGCACATCCTCCATTTCAGATCGATGGGAATTTCGGAGGCTCGGCAGGAATAGCTGAAATGTTGATACAATCACATGATGGCTACATTCATTTGTTACCCGCCTTACCTTCTGCTTGGAAGAGTGGCCGAGTAAGCGGTTTGAAAGCTCGGGGAAATTATACGATTGATATTATTTGGGAAGACGGCAAAGTTGTTGATTATAACATAAAAGGAAAGAAGGGTTCGAAAGTGGATTTACTTGTTAATGGAAAGCGACTCTCGGAGATGATTTAGTATTAGTACGTCTTACTCTCTTTTAAAAGGGCATCCTGAAAGAAAGCGCCATCTAAAGTTCTACTTATAGATGGCGCTCCTTGTATACATTATCGTAAGAGGCTAACTACGTCAGCTTTTCTAATACATTATTCCAACTAGTAAGATCGCCAATGATTTTGCTAAGATCAGAGGCAGATACACGTTCTTGTTCCATACTGTCGCGGTGGCGGATTGTCACCGTATTATCTTCTAATGTTTGATAATCTACTGTAATACAGAAAGGAGTACCTATTGCATCTTGACGACGATAACGTTTACCGATGGCGTCTTTTTCGTCATATTGTAGATTGAAGTCAAATTTTAACTTCGACATAATTTCGCGCGCTTTGTCAGGAAGGCCATCCTTTTTTGTTAGAGGTAAAATGGCTGCTTTGACAGGCGCAATTGTGGGGTGAAATTTCAATACTACGCGAGAGTCTTTCTTGTCTTCTGTCGAGAGATCCTCTTCAACTAGAGAGTTTGCGAGAACCGTTAAGAAAAGCCGGTCTAATCCAATAGAAGTTTCAATTACGTAGGGTGTATAATTTTGGTTTATCTCGGGATCGAAATATTGAATTTTCTTTTTCGAGAATGTTTGATGTTGTTTTAAATCGAAATCGGTACGCGAATGTATACCTTCGACCTCTTTGAATCCAAAAGGAAATTCGTATTCGATATCTACTGCAGCATTTGCATAGTGTGCTAGTTTTACATGATCATGGAAGCGATATTTCGCTTGATTCGAACCTAAAGCTAAATGCCATTTCAAGCGTGTTTCTTTCCATTTTTCATACCACTCCAATTCTGAACCTGGACGCACAAAAAATTGCATTTCCATTTGTTCAAATTCACGCATACGCATGATAAATTGACGTGCGATCACTTCGTTACGGAAAGCTTTCCCGATCTGGGCAATTCCAAAAGGAATTTTCATTCGCCCAGTTTTTTGAACGTTTAGGAAATTTACGAATATACCTTGAGCGGTTTCTGGACGAAGAAATACTTGTTCAGCCCCGTCAGCCATAGCACCCATTTGTGTGGCGAACATTAGGTTAAACTGGCGGACATCAGTCCAGTTTTTTGTTCCCGAAATTGGGCAAACGATATTGTGTTCTTCTATGATACCCTTCAGACGTATGAGATCGTCTGCATTTAAGGCATCATCGAGATCTTTTTGTAGCTTATCTGCCTTATCCGTTTTACCATCTTTCTGATAACGATCAATTTTGTCTTCAATTAATTGATCCGCGCGGTATCGTTTTTTAGAATCCTTGTTGTCTATCATTGGATCGTTGAAACCATCGACGTGGCCAGAGGCTTTCCAAGTAGTAGGATGCATGAAAATCGCGGCGTCAATACCAACTATATTCTCATTCAGCTGGATCATTGATTTCCACCAATAGGTCTTTAAATTGTTTTTTAATTCAGAACCTAATTGACCATAATCGTAGACGGCGCTCAGTCCGTCATAAATTTCACTAGAAGGGAATACAAAACCGTATTCTTTAGCGTGTGATATGATATTTTTGAAAAAATCGTCTGTTTGCTTGCTCATAATGGCAAATATATATATTAGACTTTAGATAACAGAAAAATACAGTCTAGTTATTTTGTGTACAGTTCTTTAATTTGTTGGGACGCATTTTTATTGTCTACTTTTTTCACAATGTGGGCAATGATTCCATCTTCGTTGATGATGAATGTGGTGCGAGAAGTACCCATGTATTTGCGACCGTACATGTTTTTCTCCACCCACACGCCATAATCATTTACAATCTTTTGGTCTCCATCAGAAAGCAAATTGAATGGGAGCTCAAATTTGGCGATAAATTTTTGATGGGATTGCTCGCTATCGATGCTAACGCCGAGTACTTCGAATCCATCTTTTAAAAGAGATTGATAGTTGTCCCTAAAGTTACATGCTTCGGTTGTGCAACCCGGTGTATTATCTTTAGGGTAAAAATAAAGAATTACTTTTTTACCTTGAAAATCGGAAAGTTTTATTGTTTCTCCCATCTGATTTTTAGCGTTTATTTCGGGAGCTTTGTCGCCTACACTTAATTCTGTCATGTTTTTGTAATTAATAAAGTTGTAAAATTCCGTAAGCTAACGAGTGAAGGAAACTTGATATACTTTTTCGTTATCTTTCCAGTCCTTTACAGTCAATTTAAAATTATGGGTTCCTTTGGTTAGCGAGCTATCGAACTTATGCCATAGATGTCGATTTTTTGAATCATATTCCATTAGGACCCATTTACCATCAATATATCCATTGAAAGATTGAATTCCAGAGAAATTGTCCCTTATCGTAAAGTCGATTTTTGACTGTGCCTTAACATTTTTGCCATTCGTAAGGTTACGGGGGGTAATTGTTGGAGCTATCGTATCTACTGTAACATAGAAGTTTCCGAAATTTCGCGTATTGACAACTACCCATCCGTCTTCGTAGCGTCCTCCTTCAGAGCCGTTTTCTGCTGAAGCTATTAATGCTTTATCTTGCAGATGGGGAGGGAGATTCGTTGGTTTGATCCGTAAATTATACGCAGAGAATATCGGCGTGAGGTTGTTATGTATTTTATGTGTTAATGAATAACTACCTGCTACCTGTGTTGCCGTGGCATATTTAAAATCTACATCACCGTATAAGGAACCTTTTGGAATGTTTACTTCTACACTTTCGTTCTTAAAGCTATTGTCAGTATCGTAGGAAAAAATAGTTTTTCCTCGAATTTCTTCAAGTGCGTCATTCGCTACAGTATTTTTAATCGCAAAGTTCAGCTCGCTACAATTTCCTTGGACGTCTTTTACGACATATTTTACTTGATAAATTTTGTTCTCCGTCAAACTAATTATACCCTGCTGATTGTCTATATGATTAAAGATATCAATCGCATTGCCCGGATCCTTGAAGCTTTTTTGATACTTTACTTTCGTTTTTTTCCAGTAGGGGTAGTCTATGTAGGAGTGGATCCCACGAGATGTATTAAAATCAAGTTCCTCGAAAAGTATTGTCGATTTAGCAGTTCCGTCTATGAAAAGTTCGATTGAATAAACGCCATTTTTAAATCCTCCGGCGCGATGTCTGTCTACACTCGAAATACCAAATCCGAATTTTCCTTTGACAGGTATTGGCCCGGAAGAATTGACTACGTAACGATGACCTTGAAGCGCTTTTACGGTAAGTGCTTGTCTAGGTGTGTGTTCGTTGAAGATATGGTTGTTCAAATCATAAACCATTAAGCCACTAATTGTTGGGGCGTAGCTATCTTTGAAACGTAGACCAAATAGTTGAGGATTTAGTGGATGCTGTGTTTTTGTATCACGAATTTCGAAGTGGAGATGCGGTCCGGCGGAGCCTCCGGTATTTCCTGCTTTTCCGATGAGTTGCCCTTTCGTTAATTTTATTTGTCCTGGCTTCAAGATCACATCGACATCAAAACGCTGTTGTTTGTATTGTTCTACACGGATGATATTAGTTAATGCATCGTTAAAACTGTCCATGTGTAAATAAACGGTGGTATATCCATTTGGATGATCAATATAAACCGAGTTACCTCCTCCCCCAATTTGTACACGGACTCGAGAGACGTATCCTTCGGCAGCGGCGTGCAACGGTAAGCCAATTCGTTGCTGTGTTCTGTAATCGTCACCAGCATGAAAATGCGTAGAACGTAACTCCCCAAAAGTCCCAGAGGCGTCCATCGCTATATTCAGAGGGTTCCTAAAGTAGCCTTGAGGATAATTTCGAGTGGTAATTATATTTTTTTCCTGTGCGTAAAGTGAGGCAACAGTTAAACCTAGGGCAAAAAATAAAGCTTTGTGTTTTTTCATTAACAGTGTTTTAGATAGATTGATCTTAAGTTTCTTATTTCAATCTATGGTCTACTATTTTTATTTTATTTGACAACTAAACATTGCTTTTTCTGCGATAAACCCTTCAAGTTTGTCCCCAATGGATACTGGACCGACACCTTCGGGTGTTCCGGTAAAGATTAAGTCGCCTTTACGCAAAGTGATATATTTGGAGATATAAATTAAAAGCCTATCGATATTGAATATCATATTTTTTGTATTTCCAATCTGTACCGTACTACCATTTTTAGTTAATGAAAATTCGATTTCTTCTACATTTGGAAAATTTACTTTGGGAATAAAGGGACTCACTACTGCAGAATGATCGAAAGATTTTGCTAGCTCCCAGGGTAGTCCGCGTTCTTTTTGCCTAGCTTGTAAGTCGCGTGCAGTAAAATCTATTCCAAGACCAATGGCGTCGTAATATTTGTGTGCGAATTTCGGCGCGATGTGTTTTCCCTCATTGCAAATGCGTACAACAATTTCGACTTCATAATGCACATCATTTGAAAACTCGGGGTAATAAAAATCTTTGTCGTCCTTTAAAATCGCGGTATCCGGCTTCATAAAAATAACCGGTTCTGTCGGCACAGGGTTGTTCAATTCCTTGGCATGGTTGATATAGTTTCTGCCTACTGCAATTATTTTCATTTCGTTGTTTTTAACAAACTTACTGATTATTGTAGGGAATCCCAAGCTCAACAAGGGCTCCTAAACCTGGGTCTGCTGGCTGACGTTGAATTGATAGGGAAGACGCTTACCTCCCCGTCGTATGGGAATTGTGTATAAATTCTGTATGTTTAAACCGTGAAAAATATTAAAGCAGTACTCTTCGATCTCGACGGAACATTAATTAATTCCGAATATTTCTATTTTAAAAATTGGCAGCCAATTCTTTTAGATCATTATAAATTAAATATCAATTTCGATTGTTGGCTGGAACATTTTGCAGGACACACATTAGTTCGTAATGTCGGCTTACTTAAAGAGAAATGGGGGATTGATACAAATGAGGATTTCATGTGGACACAAACAAGAGCTAATTACGCGAAGGCGGATATGACGACAATCGAACTAATGCCGTACGCAAATGAGATTCTTATGAACCTGAAACAAGCTGGAAAACGGATTGCACTTGTAACTTCCAGCTATCAAACTACTGTAGACACAGTTCTTGGTTACCACGGCTTATTAGACTATTTCGATTTTTTTGTCACCCGTGAGAAAGTCATCAATGCGAAACCCAACCCCGAACCCTATCTGCAAGCCGTGCAAACCCTATCCCTGCCGGTAAATGAGATTATTGCAATAGAAGATACCTCCACCGGTTTAAAATCTGCGCAAGAAGCCGGATTAACATGTATTGCTGTTTCCTCTCAAAAGGTCGAAATTCCACGGCTTGCAAATGCACCATATTTGGTCAGTTCCTTAGAGGAAGTTTATCAGATCCTCTTTTAGATTTGTCGAACATCACTCCGTTGCATCTCTTGGTGTAGTTACATTAACTCCATTTTTTGGATAATTTCAATTTTTAAAAATTTTAGTTGTCTATACATATTTAATTTTTCATTTTCGGCTGTTTAAATCAACGTATTCTGACAATGTTGTATTCATAACTACTCTATAAATCAAATATTTATTTAGTTGTTTTTGTGTTTAATTATTTTTAACCTTAGCACCTCTGTTTTTATAATTCTTTTTTGGACATCCTTGTTTTCCCTGTATTTGCGCTGCTAAATTGATTTAATATCTCCTTCTTTTTCTTAAAAAGTTTGACGTTGTAAATATTTTCTGTTAATTAGTGTTAAATTATAATTATTGAAAAGACGAATTGGCCCGCATTATTGCGAGTTAAACGTATTTTTTATAAACCTTTTAATAAAACGTTTTAGCTAAACTACAATTGATAATAAACGACAACTATTATGTGGAACTCACACAAATTTAAATGCAGGAAGAGCAAATTATGGGCGCTTTCGTTTGCTTTATTAGCTACAAGCTATGGGCATGCTAGCACCGGTAATGTGGTCTCTCTACCCCTGATTTCCTTTAACAAGCCTCAACAAGAGGTCGTAAAAGGGAAGGTAACAGATAGTGAAACAGGAGCACCAGTTACAGGCGCAACTATTAGTATTAAAGGAACCACCGAGGCAGTACAAACGGATCGGAATGGCGCATTTTCGATAACTGCCGGCAAAGGGCAGGTTCTTGTTGCCTCTTTTATTGGTTACGAAAGTATCGAATTGCCGGTAACTTCTTCAACTCTTAATTTTTCCCTAACCGCTGCAGGCGAATCATTAGATGAAGTTGTAGTTGTGGGCTATGGTACACAAAAGAAAAAAGAAATTACCTCAGCTGTCGCTTCCGTGAAAGAGGAAGATTTTAATAAAGGAGGGATGCGTAATCCTTTAGAACTTATTCAAGGTAAAGTTGCCGGATTAAATATAACGCGTCAGCACGGTAGTAATCCAAATTCTGGTACCGGAATTCAATTGCGAGGTATGAGTTCGGTAAAAGGTTCGCTCAGTCCTTTGGTTGTTATCGATGGTATCCCAGGAGGTAACCTGGATCTCGTTAAACAAGGTGATATCGAGTCGATAGACGTATTGAAAGATGGTTCTGCGGCGGCAATTTATGGCACACGCGGAAATAACGGAGTAATTTTAGTTACAACTAAGAAAGGAAAGGGGGGAGCTAAGCCGCAGTTTGAATATTTCACTTATGGTCAACGTGAATTTGTGGCAAGAAAACCCAATATGCTTTCTGCATCCCAGTTTCGAGATCGCATTGCAAGTGGAGATATTTCTGATAAGGAGGATTTCGGGGCGTCAACAGATCTTTTTGATGAATTAGTAGATAAAAATAACTTTTCACATTTTCATAATTTTGCCGCATCAGGTTCGGGGGAGAACTCTCATTACCGGGTATCTTTAAATTATGAAGATGCCAATGGTATTGCCCTTGAAAATGGTAAAAAGCAATTTGGTGGTAGAATGAGTTTTTCGCAAACTGGGTTGCAAGATCGATTAACATTCGATATGAACATGGCGGGGAACTTTAATAAGGCGAACCTACTTGGTGGTAAAGCGGATGATAACGGTAATGTGCCAGATTTTGAACAAGCAGTTCAACGAAATCCGACAGCTCCTTTATATAGCGAAGACGGTTCTTTTTATCAAACGCAAGCCTATAACAATTATAACCCGTTGAGTAGATATGCATACCGTACGGACGAAAGAGATCAACAGACCTTTTCAGCGGATGCGCGAGTAAAGGTAAAGATACTAGACGAGCTAAGTTGGACAGGTTTCGGCTCGTATGTTCGAGATAATTATAACGATAGAAGATACCGCTCAACCTTAGATTGGGATCAAAGACCTACGTCTGATTACCAAGGTATGGGGTATGCTTATAAAGGGAATTTTTTGGAGTGGACGAAGACGTTTGAGACGATGCTTGATTACAATAAGACTTTTAACGAAAAACATCATGTAACCGGACTACTGGGGTATAGTTACCAATACCACACCTTAGAAAATTTTGAGGCTAATAATAACGGGTTTACGACGGACGGATTCCTAGATTGGAACCTAGGATCTGGAACGGCATTAACAAATGATAAATTACCACGACCGGGAATGGGATCATTTAAGGAAGATAATACCTTAATTGCGTTTTTTGGACGAGTCAACTATAATTTTAACGATAAGTATTTCGTTACCGGTATTTTGCGTAGAGAGGGGTCTTCTCGTTTTGGGGTCAATAACAAATGGGGTAATTTCCCCGCTATCTCTGCGGGGTGGACAATCACGAATGAGGACTTCTTTACCAATAAAGACGTCGTAAATGATTTAAAAATTCGTCTAGGTTACGGGGTAACGGGGAACCAGGATATAGGAAATTACCAATCCCTCATCACATTAGGGACTGGTGGTGTTTACCCGCAAAATGGGGTTTATTATCAAACGTATGGGCCAAAAAATAACCCAAATCCAGATTTACGCTGGGAGCAAAAAGAGGAATGGAATCTAGGATTTGACTTTGGCTTGTTTAATAATAAAATCACCGGTGCATTAGACTTATATAATAGAAATACGAAAGATTTATTATTCGATTACACTGCGCAGATGCCAAGCTATTTGTCTGGGGGTATTTTTACGAACGTAGGTGCTGTTAACAATAAAGGTATCGAACTGCAATTGTCTGCTACCGCAATGCAAAGGGAAGAATTTTCTTGGACGATAGATTTCACAGGAAGTTATCAAAAATATAAACTTACTAAACTTTCAAGTGATATCTTCAAGTCCGATTATCTGGAGTTCGGAGGGCTTCCTTCGCCAGGAAACCTTGGTAGCGCTATCCGCTTAGAAGAGGGGACTGAACTGGGTTCATTTTATGGAAAAAGATTTGCTGGAATCAGCGACGAGGGAAAATGGCTTTTCTATAAGGCTGATGGTACCACGGGCCTTGCTGGTGAAATGAATAATGACGATTTAACCTATATTGGAAACGGTGTACCTAAGTATCAAATGTCTTTAGGGAACAGATTTACCTACAAGGGATTTGATCTATCGATATTTTTTAGAGGAAAATTCCAATTTGATATCCTAAATACACCACAAATGTATTTTGCGAACAAGAAATGGTTACCAAACAATGTTTTGGAGGATGCATTCACTACCCATGGTCAGCTAAATGATGACCCGCAGTATTCGGATTATTATTTAGAAAATGGAAGTTTTGTGAAGCTAGACAACGTCACTCTTGGTTATAATTTCAAAATGAATAATGACTATGTACGTAATTTGTATGTGTATGTTACCGGAAGAAATATCGCAACAATTACCGGCTATTCGGGACTAGATCCGGAAATCAAGGATACAGGCTTTGATGCAGGCATAGATTGGAGGGGCTTTTATCCAAGAACGAAATCTTGGTCAATTGGTCTAAATGTGGGATTTTAAGCAAATAAATAATGAATTTTAAAACTACGAATATATTTGCTGTAGCATCAAGTATGGTGATCTCAGCAACGATGATAACAAGCTGTACAAATTTAGACGAAACTTTATACAGCGATTTGAATAAAGATAATTTTTATAAAAATAAACTGGAAGTGCAGCAAGCTGCCTTAAGGCCATTTACCCATATGCAGGCCTGGCTTGCGCCTACAGGGCAAAATGGCTATTACTATCATGGTGAAGCAAGTGCTGATCAGATTGCATGGCCGCAAAAAGGAAAGCATGGATATGACGGAGGAGACCATTTTAGGTTACATTATCATACCTGGAATGACAACGAAAATCGTATGAAAGGGAACTGGGAACTTCTGTGGGGAGGTGTTGGTTATGTCAATGCTGCAATTAGGGATATTGAATCTCTTAATGTTGAAGGGATCGATTTGACCGAAGAAGAAAAAGCTGAAGTTCTTGCTCAATTAAAAGTGTTACGTGCTTTTCATTATATCAAAATTATGGATCAATGGGGGAATGTACCTATTGCCACCACAGTGGCAGAAACGGTAAATCCTGAGACCAAACCTAGAGCGGAAGTTTTCGCATTTGCTGAGCAAGAAATTAAAGACAACGTGGATCTACTTCCATTAACGGATGCCGAGACAATCGGTCAAGTTTCTAGAGCAGCGGGTTATGCTATGTTGGCCGAATTGTATATAAATGCAGAGAAATGGAGTGGAACTGCCCGCTGGGATGATTGTATCGCTGCGTGTGATAAGATTATTTCCGGAGATGCTGGCGGTATCGGTGGTACCCCTACACTAGCCAAAGATATTAATGAATTATTCTCTAATTTAAACTCAGCGAACTCGGAGTCTTTGTTTCAGTTCCAGTTTAGTAGAAAAGCAGGATTTACCTTCGATTGGGGCGGTTTTTTTATGGGTTACGATAATATAAAGGAAGTTTTAAATGTCGGTTACGGCGGTTGGAACGCATTTGTAGTAATTCCGTCTGCATTTGATGCCTATGCAGCGAACGACCTTCGTAAGAAAGATTGGTTTCTATTTGGTCCGCAGTATAAATATGGAACTAAAACTCAGGTTAAAGGAACAGAGGAATGGAATGGACAACCATTTGAGTACGTGAATTCGATACGGCGAGAAAGTGAAGGAGATTTGACGTCTGAAGGTTCAATGGCCGAAGGAGAAGAAAATTCAGGTGCGCGATTTAATAAGTATAAATCAGGGACTTTATCCGATGAAAATTATCAAGAGAACGATTATATTATTTACCGATTAACTGAGATTTATTTTAACAAAGCCGAAGCCATTATGCGTAAAAATAATGGTGTAGCTAATGCGGAAGCTGTAGAATTAATAAACGAGTCTCGTAAGCGAGCATTTGCGGCAGCAGATTGGGCGAAGGCTAAGTATACAAGTGGAACTTTAACTATGGACGAATTACTCGCTGAACGAGGTAGAGAATTCATTTTCGAAGGTAAGCGCCGTCAAGATTTAATTCGTTTTGGAAAGTTTACGACAGGTTCTTGGTGGGATCATAAAGCTACAAACGATCCAAATTTAGAATTGTTTCCCATTCCTCAAAATCAACTCGCGATTAATCCGAACTTGGTGCAAAACCCAGGGTATTAAAAGCTTGAATGCAACTGATGATTAGAGTAAACATGTCTAAAAATTAATCCTAAAGGGAAGGTCAATTCTCTGATTGAACTTCCCTTTTAACGAGCAACAATATAATATATCGGATTAAAAGCGAAGTTCTCTCGGGAATATAAGAATAAAAATGCGGTTATGTTTCTAACATAACCGCATTTTTATTCTTTTCGGTAAACAACATTTATACCTCGACAGTTGCATCCATTTTGAAATCATCGTCCATTAGGTGAACTATCTCCATAGATTTCTCGTAGTTAGTTGATTTTTTAGAGAAGAAATCGTGCTGCGTAGTTTCTGTATTTAAGCCGTTTAAAACAATGGGGTTTACTTGTTTGACTTCAAATACTGGATCGAATCCTAAATTCATTAATGCCTTATTCCCATTATAACGCACGTATTCCTTAACTTCTGCGGTTAGGCCTACCACTGTATAAAGCTCCTCTGTATATTTAATTTCGTTTTCGTATAAGTCGTTTAATAGCGTCATAAAGCGATCTTTAACTTCAGTCTTGTTTGGGAGACGATCGAAAACTTCCTGTGCGATTAGACCTACAAAAACACCATGAATCGACTCGTCTGCAATAATTTTTTTGATGATGTCCGCTGATGCCACCATTTGTCCTTGACCACATAACCAAAGAGGTAAGAAAAATCCGGAGTAAAATAAGAATGATTCCAATAATACCGAGGCAGCCAAGGCCATGAATAGCTCTTCATCGGTGACGTTTTCTTTATCAATAGCACGATAATATTTGTCAATAGTAGAGGCCTTATATTGTAAGAATTTATTCTCTTTTACCCAACCAAATACATCGTTAATCTCGTTGGTTGTCGAGACTGTAGTGAAAATTGTTGAGTATGATTTGGCATGGATTGCTTCCATCATACACATGTACGATAATACGGCTTTGTTTTGGAGAGAATCGATATGATCGATAATTTTAGGCATACCTGTATGGCTTTGAAGGGTATCCAATAAAGTTAATCCCCCTAGCGCTTTTTTGTAGCATTCTTTCATATCCCAACTCAGACCTTTCCAGCTGTCGATGTCTTTTGAAGGAATATATTCAGTATCTATCCAGAATTGTCTGATATTCTGTTCCCAGAACATCAGTACGTAATCATTGTCTGGTGTGTTCCAGTTTACGGCGGTAAATTGTTTCATGACAAAAAAAGTTAAAAGTCAAAAATGACATTTGATGAAAAATCTCTGCCCCTCATTTTCAGACGGTGCAGAGATCGATGTCTAAGCAATTGGTATGACAAATTGCTTGAATGTGTTAATATTATGCTGAACAAGAGATACACTCTTCTACAGTTGATTTCCGAGTTCTAGTATAATACAAGGATTTTAAACCAAGTTTATGAGCATAGATGTAATACTTCGCAAGATCCCTTGTGGAATCCTTCGAGTTTGTATGCAAGATTGTTGAAACACCTTGATCAATATGTCTTTGAATAACTGATATTAATTTCAAGACCTTATATTGGTCCATGTCATACGCCGACTTGAAGTAAAAATAATTATCGTTTGAGAGGTATGGCATTGGATAATAGGTTGTGCTATCCCCATATTCACGTACCTCAATTATATCAACAACAGGCATTACTGATGCCGTTGCATTCATAATATATGATGTAGACTGATTTGGAGCGATTGCTAGGCGGTAAGCATGATAGATACCATGTTCTTGTACTTGTGCTTTTAAGTTTTCCCAATCAGTGCTAGTTGGAATGTGAACCTCTGCAAATAGTTCCTTTACTTTATCTGTTGTAGGTGTGTATTCACGGTCGATATAACGGTTAAAATACGTTCCGTCAGCATATGCCGATTTTTCAAATCCTGTGAAGGTGGCATTTCTTTCTTTTGCAATTTCCATAGATGCTTCCAAAGAATAATAATTCATCATCATGAAAAATGTGTTTGCAAAATCCAGAGCTTCTGTAGATTCGTACATGATGAAGCTTTTTGCTAAATACCCATGTAGGTTCATTGCTCCAAGGCCAACGGAATGTAATTCTTTATTCGCTTTTGCAATCGTCGGAACCATTTCAATGTTTGTCACATCAGTAACAACTGTTAATGCGCGCATCGCTGTTTTGACAGTCTCTTTAATACGCTTATTGTCCATTACCGTTGCAATGTTCAATGATCCGAGGTTACATGAAATGC
>NZ_JABMCQ010000081.1 GCF_013179575.1 Sphingobacterium shayense
TGCTATGATACATAATGGTATTATAGAAAATTACGCCCAACTTAAAGAAGAACTCGTCCAAAAGGGATATACTTTTAAAAGTGATACAGATTCCGAAGTGTTACTTAACTTCATTGATGATATTAAAATTAATAATGAATGTAGTTTAGAAGAGGCTGTACGAATCGCCTTAAAAAGGGTGGTAGGAGCCTATGTTATCCTATTAATCGATAAGGATTTGCCTGATACAATCATAGCAGCGAGAAAGGGCAGTCCTTTGGTCATTGGTATTGGTGAGAATGCTCATTACCTTGGATCTGATGCATCGCCGATGCTTGCCTATACAAAGGAAGTTGTATATATCAACGATTATGAACTAGCTATCGTAAAACCCGATGAACTCATTTTGAAAAATCTGGGGAATGAAAGAATTACGCCGTTCGTTCAGAAATTAGATATGGAGCTCGCGGCGATAGAAAAGGGTGGTTTCGATCATTTCATGTTAAAAGAAATTTTTGAACAACCTCAGACGATTTTTGACTCCCTTCGAGGACGCATGGATTCCACCGTTCCCACCATTACACTGAGTGGTATCGAAAAGATAAAAGATAAGATATTAGAGGCTAATCGCATCATAATTGTCGCATGTGGAACGAGCTGGCATGCTGGTTTGCTTGCAGAATACGTGATTGAAGAACTATGCCGGGTGAATGTGGAAGTGGAGTATGCTTCTGAATTTCGATATAGAAATCCAATTATTACCGATAAAGACATTATCATTGCCGTATCGCAAAGTGGGGAAACAGCCGACACTCTTGTCGCAATTGAAAATGCGAAGAGCCAAGGAGCAACCATTTTCGGATTAGTGAATGTGGTGGGTTCTTCTATTGCTCGGATGTCAGATGCAGGTGCTTATACGCATGCTGGACCTGAAATCGGTGTAGCGAGTACCAAAGCGTTTACGGCACAGCTTGCGGTTTTATATCTTGTGGCATTGAAGATAGCTAAGCTAAAAGGTACCATTGAAGATACCTTATTCAATAAACTTCTTGCAGATCTCGCAAAAGTTCCCGAACATGTGCAGCATATCTTAGATGAACAAGTAGAGAATATCCGTGATATAGCTAAAAAATATACAGATGCACGCGATTTCCTATATTTGGGTCGCGGGTATAACTTTCCTATTGCGCTTGAGGGAGCTTTGAAGTTGAAAGAAATCTCATACATTCATGCTGAAGGGTATCCTGCTGCAGAGATGAAACACGGTCCAATTGCATTGGTAGATGAAAATCTTCCAGTTGTGTTTGTCGCTACAAAAGATCCTTACCATGAAAAGATAGTTAGCAATATTCAAGAGATCAAAGCACGTAAGGGTATGGTTGTCGCAGTTATTTCTCAAGGCGATACAGTCATCCCTGATCTTGCTGATGATGTTATGGTTGTACCTCAAGTGCACGAAATCATTGCACCAATATTGTCGGTGATTCCGCTGCAACTTTTATCCTATTATATCGGGTTGAACCGAGGGCTCGATGTTGATAAACCGAGAAATCTAGCCAAATCGGTAACAGTAGAATAACGAAACATGTCAAAAATTATAAAAGAGAAGTTATCTACTCTTGGGTATAATTTCGTGATGGATACTCATCTTAAGAATAAAGATGAGTATTATCATCGAAATCAGCAATTCCCTAGAGGTAGCGATTTCAGAAAGTTGACGCCCGACGAAATTAAACGTCTAATTCAACAAAATAATTATTCAACAAATTGGGAAGATGTCCGCGTAACGGACAAGTTTATTCCCGAACAGGTTCAAAATTCAAAATTCTATGGACTCGTCCGCATCGGAGATATGGAGGATGTCTTTCTTAATTTTAGAGATCTAAGATTGGCTTGCGGAATCTATAACTCCACACTTATCAGTTGCGACCTAGGGGACACTGTTGCCATCCATAACGTACGTTTCATGTCTCACTTTATACTTGGAAATGATGTTATGCTGGCAAATATCAGTGAGATGGAAACAAGTAGTAATGCGAAGTTTGGGAATGGTATTTTAAAAGATGGGGATGATCCGCAGAGGCGTATTCAATTAGAGCTTTGTAATGAGAATGGTGGGCGCGCCGTTGTGCCTTTCGATGGTATGCAGGCTGGAGACGTTTACCTTTGGTCACGTAATCGTGACGACTTTAAGCTACAAAGCCGGTATCTAGAAATGGCGGAAGCTTTGTTTTCTAAAGAACATGGGTTTTACAGTGAAATTGGTGATCATTCGGTCATAAAGAATACGCATACGATCAAGGATGTGAAGATCGGAACGCATGCTTATATAAAAGGCGTGAATAAGTTAAAGAATCTTACCATTAATTCATCTGTCGAATCGTATACACAAATTGGTGAAGGTTGTGAGCTCGTTAATGGCATTATCGGCTACGGATGTCGGATATTTTACGGCGTGAAAGCTGTGCGCTTTATATTATCATCTAATTCCCAGTTGAAGTATGGAGCGCGTCTAATTAATTCATTTTTAGGGGATAACTCGACAATTTCATGTTGTGAAGTGCTTAATTCGCTTATTTTTCCTGCACATGAACAGCATCATAACAATTCTTTTTTATGTGCCTCGCTCATAAAAGGTCAAAGCAATATGGCCGCTGGAGCAACGGTAGGTTCTAATCACAATTCTAGAGCTGCCGATGGAGAGATTGTTGCTGGACGTGGCTTTTGGCCCGGACTATGTGTAAGTTTAAAGCACAATTCGCGGTTCGCATCTTATACGTTGATCGTTAAAGGCGATTTTTTACATGAGCTGGATATTCGGTTTCCATTTAGCTTGGTAAGTAATGAAGTGAGTACAAACAGGCTTGTCATTTTGCCTGGATATTGGTTTCAATATAATATGTATGCACTCATGCGGAACACATCTAAATTTCAATCGCGAGATAAAAGGAAATTTAAAAATCAATACATTGAGTATGATGTTCTAGCTCCTGACACCGTCAATGAAATGTTCGAAGCAATGAGCTTAATAGAGCTAGCTGTAGGGAAATCCAGCAGTGAGAGCAAAGACGAAAATGCTATATGTGAGATTGGACGGCGGTTGTTAAATTCTCAGGAAGCGTTTAGTGGAAAGGAGATTTTATTGGATCACGTAGAATTTTCCAAACGTAAAGTGGTACTAGCGAAACCTAAAGAAGCTTATGCCGTTTATAGACGTATGATACAGTATTATGCGACGTTGCAACTTGTGGAGGTACTTGCGTCCTCCTCGATTCAAGAAATAAAGGAATCTATAAGATCAGTCAATATCGAGCGTACTTCGTTTGAAAATATTGGAGGACAACTCGTTCCGATAAAGAAACTAGACGATTTAATTTCTAAAATCCGCGATGGCGAGGTGGAGTCCTGGACGGTAGTACACGACCATTACCATGGTTGGAGTCGTGATTACCCTGCAGACAAGTTTATCCACGCTATCGCTTCTCTTCAGGAGATTAGTGGTCACAATATAGTAGACTGGGATGGTACGTTTGTCGAGGATATACTAAAACAAGCATTACAAACTAGAGAGTGGATATTCTCAGAAATTGCGAACTCCAGAGCCAAAGACTATCAAAATCCATTTAAACTTATGGTTTATGAATCTTATGCGGAAATGGAGGAGGTTGTTGGAAAGCTCGCTGATAATGACTTTATTAATAAGGAACGTATTGCTTTAAGTAGTTTTCAACAGGTAATACAGCAAATAATAAATAAACTCTAGGACTTTATCCTAGAGTTTAATTTTAGATATCTTAAACGGCTTTTTGACGGCTTTATGTGCTGCGTTTTTGGCTATAAAAGCCTGTTGATCATTGACATTTTTGGGAGAGTAACTGTTTTGACGAACATCGGTATTAAAGAGTTTTTCATACCATGCGCATGCAGCCGTAAACCTACCGTATTCAAGTTGTAGATGATAACCATCTCTGGTGAATTTATCGCCGATCGAGCTGGTCCTCCCATTTTGAATAGCTGTCCCTGCTGGAACAAGGAAAGCGAATTTGAATTCCTTTTTCAGTCGTTTAGTCGTCGAGGCTATCGCGCGATACATAGTGAGCTGGTTGTTGTCATAATTCGCAAAACCTTTGTGTTTTGAATCATGTTGGTAAGCCCAAGTTTGATGATATATAAATTTTGGTTTTGCACCAACTGCGCCTCGTACGTATTTCATTAAATCTGGGAGACTTTCCAGAATGACGTCATATTTTCCAGATAATGGGCTCGCCTGCTGAAAACTAATATAATCCCAGTCTTCGTCCTTTAGGCCGTGCTCGAGAGTAACATTTTCTGTGGTATGTTTAACTCCATCCAATCCAACTTTTCTGTAGCTATATTTGTTCGTTCCATTTTTAGAATTTTCTAGATGTAATGAGAGTGGCGCACCACCGATATACATGTTACCTATTATTATTTTTTTATCATCTGCATCAGCGAGTTCATATAAATAATTCTCTATACCATCCTCAGAGAAACTATTTCCGATGGCAAGAATTCTTAGAATGCTGTCCTGCGGATCTGTCGCCTGAGCGAATAGCGAGAGCTGTATAAATAATAGAGTGAAAAGTGTGAGTAGTTGTTTTTTCATCTTGATGAAATTTTTGATTTCGTGATTTTTTGCAGTTAATATCAGCTTTGAAAAGTAAAACCATTATATTTTCCAAAGTTTTAGCAGGCTAATGGTGACAAGGATATCCTGGTTATTAGGCGCCATCACGAAGATATGGAAACTACGTGGAAATCTATAGTATTGACCCTAAACAATTTGCACTTTCATGTCTTAAATGTGGTTTAACAATGGTATTTTTGGAATGAAATGGCTTACAAATTTGTTGATAATTATCGGGAAAAAGGTGCGCGAAAGCAGCTTGTGAAACACCTGGAGAATCGCGGAATCGAAGATAAACGAGTTTTACAGGCGATAGGTAAAGTACCGCGTCACTTCTTTTTTGATGAAACATTTTGGAACCAAGCCTATCGTGATATTGCATTTCCGATCGGAGATGGTCAAACCATATCTCAACCTTATACGGTCGCTTATCAATCAGAGTTGCTTCATGTAAAGAAGGGCGACAAAGTTCTGGAAATTGGTACCGGATCTGGATATCAAACATGTATTTTGCTCGAATTGGGAGCTACAGTATATACCATTGAACGTCAAGAAAGCTTGTATAATAGAACGATTCAAGTCCTTCCTTATATGGGCTACAAACCATATTTTTTTCTTGGTGATGGGTCAAAGGGAATCGCCGAACATGCTCCGTACGATAAAATAATCGTTACGGCAGGTGCACCCTTCGTACCTGAGATTATGCTGAAGCAATTACGTTATGGTGGGCAGCTAGTGATACCCGTTGGAAACGAAAAATCTCAAAAAATGGTGACCATCTTACGTGTTGCCGAAAACGAGTTTGATCGTATTGAGCTCGATACTTTTCGTTTCGTTCCTTTAGTAGGTGACCAGGCGTGGTAACTACGAATATATTTTTTAATGCAAATAAAAGCCTGCGACTAGCGGGCTTTTTATATTTTTGGAAATATGATTTACGAAAAGTACAAAGAGCGAGAGCAGATCTCACAGCAAAAGATACAGCAACTGACAAAAACCATTAATATAAATAGTATTGCTCGACTATTCGTTATTATTATAGGGGGGGCGGCCTTATTTTACAGCTTCCAGACGAATAGTATCGTTTTGGTGGTTGGGCTTGTACTACTTATCGTGTTTCTTTTTGTTTTGTTGATAAGCAGACAAAGTAAGCTAGAGAAACAGAGGGATGCCGAAAAGGCTTTTCTCGACGTTAATGAGAATGAACTTTCAATTAGAGTTGATCGAAAAAACATGTACGATTCAGGAAGCGAGTTTGAATTTACCGGTCATCCCTACACTTCCGATCTTGATGTGTTTGGTGAGTATTCGTTGTTCGCGATTGTGAATCGATGTGGTACATTGCTTGGTGTTCGACAATTGGCGTCCTGGTTTCAGCACGCCTCTGCTAAAGATATAGTCGAGAAAAGACAACAAGCCATTTCCGAAATTGCAGAAGATTTGGAATGGAGTCAAAGTCTTCAAGCTAAATTAGTGTTTAATTTACGCCAGAAGAGCGATGTGAAGGTCTTTTTAAGCAACTATTTTAACCATGTTGATGGATCATTCGGTAACCGCTTTATGGATATTTACGTGCGTATCGCGCCGTTTTTGTTGCTTTTAGGTGTCCTTTATGCAATGTTTATAGCACCGATATGGCCGATTGTCACAGGGCTTGCCTTAGTCCATTTGTTTTGGACGATTGCGCTCGCGGGAAAAGTCGCTATGTTTTCGGGACGAACGGAAAAAGTTGGACGGACACTTGCTTCATATGCCGAGGCTTTAAAGTTAATCGAAGACAAAATCTTTTTGAGTTCACGAAACAAGGAATTACAACAACATTTGCGTTCCGGTGAGAGAATGTTGTCTTCGGTGTTTTTGGAATTATCATCGCTGATAAATAGTTTGGATGCACGAAACAATATGCTCGTTGGAGCAGTGCTAAATATGATTTTTTTATGGGACTTTAAGTATGTTCTTAAAATCGTGAAATGGAAATCTCGTCACCAAAATACTATCCTTGTTGCATTCGATATTATCGCTGAATATGAAGCGATAAATTCTTTGGCAATTTTAAAACGAAACAATCCGGATTGGGTAGTCCCTGTACTGCTGGAGAACCCGTCTATTGACAAGATGTATGCTCGACATCTTGGACATCCGTTGATTTCTACTGATTATTCCGTGCGAAACGATTATACCAATGAGCATCACGAAATTGCATTAATTACGGGGTCCAATATGGCAGGGAAAAGTACGTTTCTTCGTACCGTTGGTTTAAATGCTGTTCTCGCATATGCAGGTGGGGTATGCTGCGGTTCGGAGTTTCGATTACCTATCTATAAGCTGATAACCTACATGCGAATAAAAGATTCTCTTAATGAAAGCACATCGACATTTAAGGCGGAGCTTGATAGGATGAAGTTTATCTTAGAAACGGTAGCTGCTGATACAAATAGCTTTTTTCTTATTGACGAAATGTTACGTGGAACAAATTCGGTAGATAAATATCTCGGTTCTCGTGCGGTTATTCGTAAGCTAATCGTAATGCAGGGTAAAGGAATGGTCGCGACCCACGACCTGCAATTAGCATCGTTAGAGGAAGAAAATTTCGAAAAGGTGAAAAATTACCATTTTGATATCCAAGTGCAGGATGGAGAGATGCTGTTCGATTATAAACTGAAAGAGGGAAAATGTACAGTGTTTAATGCTTCTATGTTGCTTCGCGGTATTGGGATTGATGTGGAGGATGAGAACTGAAATTAATTTAACTACTTTTGTCCAAATTTTAAAATCATGACATTAGAAGACCGGATTAATCAGTCAGAGACACGTGTATGTACTACGGTATTCCCTTTTTTAACTAATCATCACGATACGCTTTTTGGTGGTAAGGCAATGGCTATAATGGACGAAGTGTCCTTTATGTCAGCAACTCGGTTTTGCAAAAAACGATTAGTGACGGTTTCTACTGATCGTATAGATTTCGAAAAGGCTATTCCGTCTGGAAGCATTATAGAAGCAATAGCAAAGGTTGAAAAAGTAGGTAACACGAGTGTAAAAGTAAAGGTAGAAATCTATGTAGAGAAGATGTACGAAGAGGGGCGAGAGTTAGCAATACAGGGAATGTTTACCTTTGTTGCATTAGACGAAGATAAAAAGCCTATACCGGTATTATTGGGATTGGATATACAAGGATAATATTTATATCTCTTTAAATTCTAGCTTTTTGGACGAATTAGTGTTCCTTTTGCGCGTGCATATTGAGGAGCCCAGGGTAAATCATAGTTAAGCTGTTGCGCGAGATGATAGACGAAATGGGGATCATCTAAGAATGCTCTCCCGATAAGAATCAGATCAGCTTTACCTTCTTGAAGAATGGCTTCTGCTTGATTTGCAGAGGTAATAATTCCTACTGTTGCCGTTTTAAGATCACTCTGTGTTTTTATTGCTTGAGAAAAAGGTACTTGGTATCCTTGAGAAACTGGGATTTGTTGATGACGGACGGCACCGCCTGATGATACGTCAATTATTTCAACCCCTTTTTGTTTCAAAATTTTCGCCAATTCCACGCTTTGTTGGATCTCCCAGCCTCCTTCGACCCAATCGGTAGCGGATATCCTAATCCACAGTGAGCCGGCGCTTAGAACTGGTAAAACAACTTCTATAATTTCTAAAAGGAGTCGAATTCTATTCTCGAAACTACCTCCGTAATCGTCATTTCGTTGATTGGTTAGGGGGGATAGGAATTGATGGATAAGGTAGCCGTGTGCAGCATGGATTTCGATAATTTGGTAGCCTGCTTCTACAGCGCGTTCGGCGGCTCTTTGAAAATCTTCAATAAGTTTTTTTATCTCTTGAATGGTTAACGCCAGTGGTGTTTGATCTTTTTCGTGAAATGGGATCGCCGATGGAGCTACAGTTGGCCATCCGTTAATATGACCCGCTGAAAATTGTCCTCTCCTTTCCCACGGCCTATTATCGCTTGCTTTACGTCCAGCATGTGCGAGTTGTATTCCAGGTATACTTCCTTGTGATTTGATGAATGTTGTAATCTGCCGATATTTTTGGATATGTTCATCTTTCCAGATGCCTAAATCCCAAAAGGAGATTCTTCCATTAGGTTGGACAGCCGTGGCTTCTTGTATCACCGCCGCGCTTCGACCGATCGCAAATTGGCCTAAATGTACTAGATGCCAGTCGTTGGCAAAACCATCTTCAGCTGAATATTGGCACATGGGCGAAACAACTATTCTGTTGTTAAGTGTGATGTTTTTTAAATCTAAAGTACTGAAAAGTTTGCTCATCAAGAATTTCGACTAACTGGTTGTAAATTATTTAATTCTTCTTCCGTAAAAAGGCGATAATGTATTTTGAATGTCTTTCCTAAAGGACTTTCAAGTGAGAATCCCCCTGGACCGAATCCATCAAGAACATCTAGCGTAAAGTGAGATAGCTTCCAATATTCGAAAAGATCTCGGTCTACCCAAAATTCGAATCCTTCGGCATATCCAATTAGTGCGTCATTCATGCGAGGAAAGAAGGATCCTTTTTCAAAACATTGTGGCTGCGTTCCTTCACAGCATCCGCCTGCTTGATAAAATAGCAAATCTCCATGCTTTTCTTTAAGTTCGTTAATCAATCTTTTTGCCTTTTCTGTAACTGCTAGTCTCTCTGTCATAATACTGATTTTAAAAATCTGGAGCTATTGGTATAACTCCAGATTGAACTATTGGTTTGTGTCCTCTTAGAAAAAGCCGAGTTTTTCCTTGCTATAGGAAACAAGCATGTTTTTGGTTTGACGATAGTAGTCAAGCATCAGTTTGTGGTTTTCGCGACCAATACCAGATTGTTTGTATCCTCCAAACGGAGCTCCCGCAGGGTAGGAATGGTATTGGTTTACCCATACTCGACCCGCTTGTATAGCACGGGGGATTTGATAAAGCTGATGAGCATCTCGTGTCCAGACACCAGCCCCCAAACCATAGATTGTGTCATTAGCAATGTCTATAGCTTCTTTCTCGTCTTTGAAAGTGGTAACTGCTAGCACCGGTCCAAATATTTCTTCTTGAAATATACGCATCTTATTATCTCCTTTGAAAAGTGTTGGTTTAATGTAGTACCCATCTTTAAAGTCCTCACCGACGTTGTTTTCATCGCCTCCAGTTAATATTTCCGCACCCTCTTCCTTTCCAAGTTTGATGTACGAGAGGATTTTATCTTTCTGTATTTTAGAGGCTTGTGCTCCCATCATTGTTTCGGGATCTAATGGATCTCCGACTTTAATTTTGTTAACCCTATCGATAACCTTTTCAATGAATTTTTCATAAATATCTTCTTGAATAAGGAGTCGGGAAGGACAAGTACATATCTCCCCTTGATTAAGAGCGAACAATACAGCACCCTCGATTGCTTTGTCGAGAAAAGCATCGTCTTGATCCATTACCGAGTTAAAAAAGATATTCGGCGATTTTCCTCCCAACTCTAATGTCACTGGAATGATGTTTTCTGTAGCATACTGCATCACCATTCGCCCTGTTGCGGTCGACCCGGTAAATGCTGCTTTGGAAACTCTTGGGTTCGTCACTAGTGTGCGGCCCAATTCAGACCCAAATCCATTGACAATATTGATAACTCCCGCAGGAAGTAAATCATGAATGAGCTCCATTAGTACTAGAATCGATGTCGGAGTACTTTCCGCGGGTTTAAGGACTACACAGTTACCTGCTGCAAGTGCAGGTGCGAGTTTCCATACGGCCATCAGTATCGGGAAGTTCCACGGTATGATTTGAGCAATGACACCTATCGGTTCATGAATAATAATTGAGACTGTGTCTTTGTCAAGTTCATTAATGGATCCTTCTTCTGCCCGAATTACACTGGCGAAGTAACGAAAATGGTCGATTGCCAGAGGAATATCTGCGTTTAGTGTCTCTCTAACCGCTTTTCCGTTGTCGATTGTTTCTACAGTTGCGATGTATTCAAGATTTTCTTCGATCCTATCTGCGATTTTGTTGAGTAGAAGACTACGTTCCGTAGACGATGTTTTGCTGTAGTTCTCAAACGCTTTTGCTGCTGCGTCCACCGCTAGATCGATATCTTCTTTTGTCGAATGTGCCACCTTGGTAAATACCTTTCCATCTACAGGTGAGATGTTATCAAAATATTTACCGTGAACCGGTGCCACGAATTGACCACCGATGTAATTGTCATAACGCTCTTTGAACGTTGGCTTTTTTAATGCGCTCATGTTACTTAATTTTTAATGGTTGTGTTAGCTAAACAAATTTAAGCGGTGTGTCGGTCTGACATTAGCATTATTATGTCAAATTATAGCACTTTAGCTTCATGTTGAAGAGTGTTAGCTTAGCAATTTTCGTATATTGAAACAGTTGAAAAATTAAAGAGACACAATGGGAGGAGTTATGCAGAATAATTATTCTTTAAGGCGATTGCCTTATGCTACTAAAAAGAGCTTGACGACTTTGGTTGAGAACCGACGTGCCTACACGCTTTCGAATTTCGAGCTAAATATTTATGAAACTTTTGAACCAAGTTTATCCGTTCCTCTAGTATTTAGCGATCCTGTTATTATTAATATGATCCATGGTAAGAAAGTGATGCACCTAGAGAATAAAATAACGTTTGATTATCATCCAGGAGAGACACTTCTGCTTCCCGAGTATGCAAGAATGCAAATCGATTTTCCAGACGCAAAATTGGACGATCCGACACAATGTACAGCAATTACGATTGCCCCGTTTAAAATTGAAGAGGTGGTTGACTATCTAAATGAGTTTTATCCGCGAAATGATGATTCCTTTAAATGGACTTTCGATTTAGCCAGGTTTCATTTTAGTAATAATGAGGAGCTTACACGGACTGCAAATCGACTTTTTCAAATCGGTTTGAGTGATGATATTCACAAAGAAGTAATTGCGGATCTTGTTTTAAAAGAACTATTGGTGCAGATTATGCAATTGCAGGGCCTGCTTAAGCTTAAGGAATTCAGCAGTGATGTGGGCGATTTTTTTAACTTTATTCGGACTTACATTAGGGAGAACCTTAGTGAGAAACTTTCGGTCGAAAAGTTAAGCGCCAAGGCGGGCATGAGCAAAAGTACTCTAACCCGGAAGTTTAAAAACGAGATAGGGATTAGCCCGATGGAATTTGTAATAGGGGAGCGACTAGCTTATGCGAAGAAGACTTTAAGACAAACCCGAAATATTAAAGAAGCCTGTTTCAACGCAGGATTCTCCGATGTTAATTATTTTGGCCGATTATTTAGACAACGAGAGGGTTTAACCCCCGGACAATTTTTGTGTGGACTCTAGAGCTATCTTTTCATGGCACGGTCCATCTCACGTTTATTTTCTTTTTCTTTTAATGTTTCTCTCTTATCAAAATCTTTTTTACCCTGTGCGAGTGCAATCTCAACTTTAGCAAACCCACGGTCACTAATAAAAATACGTAACGGGACGATTGTGAAACCTTTATCGTCGCCTTTTTCTTTTAGTTTTTTTAGTTCCTTCTTTGTTAGTAAAAGCTGGCGGTCGCGTTTTGCTTCATGATTATAAAACGAGCCAAACGAATATTCTGCAATGTGCATATTACGGATGTATAGCCCATCTTCGAAGAAAGCGCAAAAGCTATCATTGATGTTGGCTTTTCCTTCCCGTATTGATTTTATTTCAGTACCAAGTAAACGTATGCCGGCCACGTAGCGGTCGAGTAAATTATATTCAAAAGACGCGCGTTTATTTTTTATATTTATGTTTCCAGAGATAGCCATTATGTAAATTTTGAATGGCAAAAATAAAGATTATTATAGCTTTGTTGTAGTTTTAAAATTAAACTATTGCTAATATCTTAACAATAATTTAATTTTATGATATTCATATGGTTTTTTGAGTGACATTAAATCACTAGAGTTTTGTATGTTTGCAGCGGTTTTTTTTAGGCTAATTGAATACCGGTTAACTTTTTTATTAGTTGGAGATAGGTTCGGGAATTGCGAAACTTCAATTTTTAATAAGGGACAACTACACTATTTTGTTTATTACATAATTTTTGACGATTATTGCAGAAAAGTCAAAAGGTAAAATTAGCCCGCTTTTTTAGAAATTATATCACATAAAATAGAAATACCTACAGCATGAGTAAGGGAAAGTTAAGTGAAAGAACGTCGAGGTTCCTACAAAGTGAACTAGAGCCCATCAAGTCTAATAATCTTTATGCTTATTTCAGACCAATTCAGTCAAAACAAGATACCGAAGTTTTGATCGATGGGAAACGGGTTTTGATGTTTGGATCAAACTCTTATTTAGGGTTAACCACGGATAAGCGTATTATCGAAGCCTCACAACATGCTTTAGACAAATACGGGACGGGATGTGCAGGGTCGCGGTTCTTAAATGGAACTTTGGATATTCATGTTGAACTTGAAGAAAAGCTAGCGCAATACGTTGGAAAGGAAGCTGCGATATTATTCAGTACAGGATTTCAATCTAATTTAGGACCACTTTCTTGTTTGACAGGTAGAAATGATTATATTCTACTAGATGAGCGCGATCATGCTTCTATAATTGATGGTAGTCGGTTGTCTTTTTCGAAGGTTATCAAATATGCACATAATGATATGGATGATTTACGTGCAAAGATAGCACGTCTTCCTGAAGATAGCTTTAAGTTGATTGCCACCGATGGTATTTTTAGCATGGAGGGTGATATTGTTAATTTGCCAGATATGGTTAAGATTGCTGACGAATTTGACGCTGCGATTTTGTGCGATGACGCCCATAGTTTAGGTGTGATTGGAGAAAAGGGAGCTGGGACAGCATCTCATTTTGGACTTAATAGCCAAGTGGATTTAATTATGGGAACTTTTTCTAAATCACTAGCTTCATTAGGAGGCTTTGTCGCTGCAGATGTTGATACAATTGAGTTCTTAAAGCATCGCGCTCGCTCGTTGATGTTTAGTGCTAGTATGACACCAGCCTCTGTAGCCTCTACATTGAAGGCGCTAGAAATTATTCAGACAGAGCCGGAGCATATAGAAAGATTGTGGGCGAATACAAATTATGCGAAAAAGCTTTTGTTGGAAAACGGATTTGATTTAGGAAACACAGAAAGTCCTATTTTACCTATTTTCGTCCGTAACAATGATAAGACTTATATCGTGACTAAAATGCTCCAAGATAATGGGGTGTTTGTAAATCCAGTTGTTGCACCAGCAGTTCCAGCTGAAGAGTCGTTAATTCGGTTTTCGTTGATGGCTACACACAGTTTCGCTCAAATTGACGAAGCGATCGATAAAATGTCGAAAGTATTCAAAAGCCTAGAGGTCGAAACTTTTATGAACAACTAAAATGATAGATATTATTCCTGTATCGTCAAAGAAGCATCTAGGTCAGTTTATTGATTTTCCGCATGATTTGTATGCGAAAGATCTAAATTATGTTCCGGAGCTTTATTTAGGGCAGCAGGATCTTTTAACTCCAAAGAAACATCCATTTTATAAACATTCTCAAGCGCAACCATTCTTGGCATTCAAAAATGGTCGTGTTGTAGGGCGGATATTAGCCATTTGGAATACTAACCACAATTCATTTAATCAGGTATCCGAAGGGCAGTTTGGTTTTTTCGAGTCAATAAATGATCAAGAGGTAGCTACAAAATTACTGGAAACGGCACAGCGATGGGTGAAACAAAAAGGTGGAGACAAAATTGTTGGACCTATAAATTTGACGACTAATGACTCTTGCGGTTTGCTAGTTGAAGGGTTCAATCTTCCGCCGATGGCAATGATGCCCTATAACCCTCCTTATTATATTGATCTGATAACCGATGCTGGCTTTGATCACAAAATTGATCTTCGGGCCTATTTGGTTACAAAAGATAAAGCAAGCCAGCGGTCTGTTTTAATACTTGATAAACTAGAAACTCGGCTACAGCGCTCGGGTGTTGTGTTGCGTCAGATTAATCTGAAAGACTTTGACAACGAGGCAAGAAAAATTAAACAAGTTTATAATAAAGCATGGGACAAGAACTTAGGGTTTGTTCCAATGACCGACGAGGAATTTAATTTTACTGCGAAAGAATTGAAGATGATTGTGGATCCTAAATACTGTATCGTAGCCGAAAAGGATAATGAACTTGTTGGGTTCGCCTTAGGTATTCCAAATATTAATGAAATTCTGATTAATATAAAAAGAGGAAGACTACTTCCTTTTGGGATTTTTAAGTTGCTTTTTGGGTTAAAGAAAATTAAAACTTTAAGGGTTCTAATGCTTGGTGTTATAGAAAGCCATCGTAAATTAGGGATCGAGGCCTGTCTATACGGCCGAATTATAAAAAACTCCCTTCCTTCAGGAATTATTGGCGCTGAATGTTCATGGATGTTAGAAACTAACTACATGATGAATCACGCTATAGAACAAATTAACGCAGATCTTTATAAGCGATATCGCTTGTATGAGAAAGCGATATGAAACAAAAAATTTTAGTTACTGGTGCGAGTGGGTTTGTGGGCTCCCATTTTGTAGAAACTGCTTTTAACGCAGGCTATGAGATACATGCGGCTGTTCGGAAATCTAGTTTGGTCGATCCTATTCGGCCTTTTGTTGCAAAATTTGTTTATTTAGAATTTGATAATCTGACTGGATTAGTTTCCTTTTTTTCAGAGGAGAAATATACTTACATAGTACATGCTGCTGCACTAACAAAAGCTAAAACAGTGCAACTAATGCACACGGTGAATGTAGATGTTACTTCAAATTTGATAAAAGCTGCATTTCAAGCAACTGTTCCTCCTAAACGATTTGTGTTCATAAGCAGCTTAGCTGCTATCGGTCCTGTTTCATATGATGATGCACCGATAACAGAAGAGAATACGTACAATCCGATCACTATTTACGGAAAAAGTAAACAGGCCGCAGAAGAAATGATAATAGACGGATATCCAGATAGGCCTATCTCTATTATTAGGCCAACAGCTGTTTATGGCCCTAGAGAGAAGGATCTTTTTATTCTGTTTGACACAATGAATAGAGGGATTGATGCGTATATCGGGAAGGGACCTCAGAAATTATCGTTTATATATGTAAAGGATTTGGCGACGCTGTTGTTAAATTCATGTCTCCTTCCAGGCGATCGAGTTGAGGTGTTCAACGCTACCGACGGAAAGGTATATTCGCGATATGAAATGGCTGATATATTCAAGAGGACACTGTCGAGAAAACTCGTGCGATTCCATGTTCCATACACTATAGTTAAGAAAGTTGCGCAGCTCTGCGGTTGGCTCTATCGTAATTCTCAGAAAACACCGGTTTTATATCCCGAACGGTTAGGAGAATTGACAGCCCAAAATTGGGCGTGTGATATTTCGAAAGCTGAGTCAGCTTTGAACTTTATACCTAAATACGATTTGCAGGACGGATTAACGGAGAGTTTGTTTTGGTATAAAGATAATAATTGGTTAAAATAAGAACTCCATGAGTCAAGAGATTAATAAAAAGCTTTTCCAAGATAGGAAAAGAACGAATATTTTAAATGTAGCCGAACAGAAATATATTTCTTATTTGGTGCCCCGTATTCCATCTTGGATTAGCTCCGACGGATTGACGGCTATAGGATTTTTTGGTTCCGTTATTATTTTGGCTAGTTTTTTATTGGCCGAATATGTCGCTCGTCCTTTTTTATTGCTAGGGATTATTGGTTTTTTTATTCAATGGTTTGGAGACTCGTTGGATGGCCGAATTGCGTTCTATCGAGATAAGTCTCGTAAATGGTATGGCTTTGCTCTCGATATTATCATGGATTGGGTTAGTACGGTGATGATTGGTCTTGGTTATGTATTCTATGCACCCGACGATTTTAAATATTCTGGTTTCGTCCTGGTTGCACTTTATGGTTGGGCGATGATCATATCGCAACTGCGTTATAAGATAACTGATAATTATACCATCGATGCAGGCTTGCTGGGCCCAACGGAGATTCGTGTAATAATTGGTGCCGTTTTGTTGCTTGAAGTTCTCGTTCCTAGTAGTATCAATTATTCTGTGATCGTAATTTGTATTGCGTTATTCTTTATTAATTTAGGGGATACTAAAAAGTTGTTACAATTAGGTGATGAGCGGGATATCGCGGAAAAGAAAAGAAAATCTGAAAATGAAATCAACGGGTAGGGAGGCTAAAAGAGAGTTGCTTTTTTCTTTTTTGAAAGCGCAATTATCGGCTTTTCTCGGAGGGATTTTTGATTTCTCTATATATACAGTTTGTCTTCAATATTTTGGGTTTTCTGCCCACGGCTCTAATATTATCAGTGGCTCCTTAGGAGCCATTGTCAATTTTGCGATAAATCGGTATTGGTCTTTTTCTAGCCATTCAGTACCGATCGGTATGCAATTATGGAAATTTGTAATTGTTGTAGTTGGGAGTATAACGCTTAAATCTACTGGAATTTATATTTTGGTGGATTATCTTTTGTTAAATCCATTTTTATCAAAGATATGCGTTGAGCTCTTAGTTTCCCTCGGTTTTAATTTTTTTCTTCAGAAATATTGGGTATTTAGAAAATAGTGGCGACCCTTCATAAAGGAGAGTTATCTCCTTCAGTTTGTAAATTTCTCCATTATTTTTTTAGAACTTGTTGATTGAATGATCTATTTTCATAAGGTCATTTGGAAAGGCGTTTTTAAAGGATGTTGCTTTGTCACGTTCATTTCCTGGAGACTTTTCCTGCTAGGGTGTTGTATTATCAAAAAATATCGTTCAGATATTCAGTCTTTTGGGGGTTATGGTAGAAATAGTTTTGGGAATGATTTGGAATTAGGGTTTTAGTTTTGCTACCTTTGCACCACTCCGCAAGGGAGGAACGGTTTTGAAAGGCGAAAGAGAGTGATTGAGAAGTTGAGATTTAGGTCTTGATTTTGGATATCGAGACAGGGTTCAGAAAATATTTCAAATATATTTTGCGAATGTTAAAAATACTCTTACCTTTGCAATCCCAACCGAGCGGAAGGGGATACATCGCAAGGATGTTTCCGATAAAAAAGCTAGATTTTACCTTGAAATTATTTGAGGTTTAATATATACAGAAAGCCAAAGCGCGACGCGGCGGCGAAAGAAGTTCTTTAAGATAATGATCATGTAGCGTAACGAGTAACTTTAAGAAGTGAAAGTTATTTATTT
>NZ_JABMCQ010000082.1 GCF_013179575.1 Sphingobacterium shayense
TATCCAAGATTTCTACAGCGAAAAGAATGGGTAGTGCTAACGGTCGGTATAATGCTGTATTAGTTTTGATTATAGTTTGTTAGTAATAGATTGATTTTTAGATTATATGTCTGATTTAATAAAAAGAGTTTTATTTATCGATCGCGATGGCACGTTGATAATAGAACCAGAAGATGAACAAATAGATTCGTTTGAGAAACTTAAATTTTATCCAGGGGCACTGCAGTATTTACCTCGTATAGCCCGTGAATTAGATTATGAGCTTGTCTTGGTATCTAACCAAGATGGTTTAGGGACGGACTCTCATCCAGAGGCCAACTTCTGGCCGGTGCATAACTTTATTATTGATACATTTGCCGCTGAGGGGGTTCGATTCGTAAAGGAACATATAGACAAAACATTTCCATATGAGAACGCTCCAACCCGTAAACCGGGGATTGGCATGCTTGGAGAATATTTTGATAAACAGAAGTATAATTTAGCTGAATCTTTCGTTATTGGAGATCGCATAAACGATGTTAAGCTAGCGGAGAATTTAGGAGCGAAAGCTATATGGCTTCGCTTGAACGATGAACTTGGAAAAGCAGAAAATCTGAGCATTCAAAGTAACGCTGTTGCGTTAGAGACAACGGATTGGAAATCGGTTTATGAATTCCTTAAACTGGGCACGCGTTCAGGGGAACATCACCGGAAGACAAACGAGACCGACATCTATATTCATTTGAACCTTGATGGATCGGGTAAAGCAGATATAGATACTGGATTACCATTCTTCGATCATATGCTTGATCAAATAGCTCGTCATGGGGCGATCGATCTTACAGTAAAGGCAAAAGGTGATTTACACATCGATGAACACCATACCATTGAAGATACAGGGATCGCCATGGGCGAAATTTTTCTCAATGTTTTGGGCGATAAACGTGGTATAGAACGATACGCGTATACACTTCCAATGGACGATTGTTTAGCGCAGGTTGCCCTCGATTTTGGAGGTCGTAATTGGATTGTATGGGACGCGGAGTTTAAACGCGAAAAAATTGGGGGCATGCCAACAGAGATGTTCTTCCACTTCTTTAAATCGTTCTCTGATGCGTCTAAATCGAATTTAAATATTAAAGCTGAGGGTGATAACGAACATCACAAGATAGAAGCTATATTTAAAGCTTTTGCAAAGTCCATAAAAAAAGCGGTACGTCGCGATGCAGAAAACATGCAATTGCCGAGTACTAAAGGTGTATTGTAGGTAGTAGGCGATTTGAACCTTAAAGAAATATGATTGGAATAGTTAATTACGGAGCGGGAAATATTTTTTCATTGACGGCGGCGTTAGACCGTTTGGGTATTGGGTACGGTATGATCAATACCGAAAATGCTTTCGATCTTTATGACCACATTATAATTCCTGGTGTTGGTCATGCTGGCGCGGCGATGAGAAAGCTTCGTGAATCGGGTTTAGCCGATCGGATAGGTCAGCTTGAGCAACCTGTCTTGGGGATATGCGTGGGTATGCAACTCCTTACAGAGTTTTCGGAGGAGGGGAATACGGACTTGCTAAATATTATGCCGATCCGCACGTTACATTTTGATAGTAGACTGTCCCAGAAAGTGCCACATATGGGCTGGAATAGCATATCTCCCCAAAAGGATTCTGCTATTTTCCAAGATATCGCGGATAAAAGCTATTTTTATTTTGTGCACTCTTATTATATTGAGGCAGACGCGCATTATACAGCAGCGTCATGTCATTATGGTATAGACTTTTCCGCAGCTATACAAAGCAACAATTTTTTTGGTGTACAGTTCCATCCTGAGAAATCAGGTGTCGTCGGGGAACAATTATTGAAGAATTTTTCCAGGTTATAAGGGGAAAATGTGTTATTTTTTTATTGACTTTATTAATTTATAGATATGTATATTATTCCTGCAATTGATGTCTTGGACAAAAAGGTTGTCCGCTTACGTGAAGGTAACTACAACGATGTTACCACGTATGAAATTTCCCTGGAAGAACAGATTGATAAGTACCATGCGAATGGTACTGAAATCGTTCATATCATCGATCTAAATGGAGCTAAAGGTGACTTCAGTAATCAGGAGTATCTTTTTGAGATTATCCGTAAAACGGAAATGAAAGTACAATACGGTGGGGGTGTACGCAGTATTGAAAAAGTAAAGGAACTAGTTGACGCGGGTATCTATCGGGTAATAGTGGGGACTCAGGCAATTACAAACCCCACTTTCTTGGAAGATTTAAGTAAACTCAATGAAGGACGCGTAAAATATGCAGATCATATTGTTATCGCGATAGATGTACTTGATGAGGTTATAAAATATTCTGGTTGGTTAGAAAGCTCGCCGATAAAACTTATCGAGTATATCGATAAATGCCTAGCGTTGGGATTTTTTCGATTCCTTTGTACAGATATCAGCAAAGATGGAAAGCTAGGTGGTGCAGGAGTAGAGCTTTATGAGAAATTGCTTGATCATTCGCCAATTATTAAGTTGATCGGTTCGGGGGGGATCAGTTCAATGACCGATATCCAGGCTCTTGAGTCTCTAGGGCGCATGGAGTCTTGTGTGGTCGGAAAAGCAATTTATGAGGATAAGATAACGATCGAAGAGATAAAAGATTGGAACTTAAAGTCGCTTATTAAATTTTAATTATGTTAGCCAAACGTATCATTCCATGTTTGGATGTGAAAGATGGTCGGACTGTAAAAGGGGTGAACTTTGTTGACTTACGTGATGCGGGGGATCCAGTAGAACTTGCTTGGCAATATTCACAACAAGGGGCAGACGAGCTTGTATTTCTTGATATCACGGCCACCCACGAGAATCGTAAAACAACAATTGATCTTGTTAGTGCAGTAGCACGGCAAATTAATATCCCTTTTACTATAGGGGGTGGTATTAACGAACTGCGCGATGCAGAAATCTTGTTGAATGCTGGGGCTGATAAGATTTCGATCAATTCTGCCGCGGTTCGAAACCCGAATTTGATCGACGAACTAGCTACGTCGTTTGGACGTCAATTTGTCGTGGTCGCGGTGGATACACGGCTTGTTAACGGAAGGAACTATGTACATTTGCGTGGTGGCCGTGACAAGACGGATATTGACACCGAAGAATGGATACTCGAAGCTGAGAATCGTGGGGCAGGCGAAGTTCTGTTAACGTCCATGGATCACGATGGTACTAAAGCAGGATTTGACAATGCATTTTTAATGCGCGTTAATAATTCGATACATATACCTTTAATAGCATCTGGTGGAGCGGGAAATAAGCAACACTTTGTAGACGTTTTTGAGCAGGCAAATGTGGATGCGGCGCTTGCGGCATCTGTCTTTCATTACGGAGAGATTTTAATACCCGAACTAAAGAGCACCTTACGAGATGCAGGTATAGTCGTTCGGTAATAACATATATAATAAAGTAGGCTGAGGCATATTTTATTTTTTAATTACATATATACTATGGTAGATTTTGAAAAGGGAGATGGCTTGGTCCCCGTTATAGTTCAAGATAGTCAAACGCTCGAAGTGTTGATGTTAGGCTATATGAATGAGGAGGCTTGGGAAAAAACTCAAAGTCAGGGACAAGTGACGTTCTACTCTCGAAGTAAAAGCCGTTTATGGACAAAAGGCGAAGAAAGCGGAAATTTCTTAAACGTTGTATCCACACATATCGATTGCGATAAAGATACAATTTTAATAAAAGTAAAACCTGTTGGAGCAACCTGTCATACAGGCTCACGAAGCTGTTTTGATACACCGTATAATCAAAATTTCTTGTTTGAATTAGAACGTGTGGTGAATCAACGATTTGATAATCCTGCGGAAGGATCTTATGTAAATCGTCTCCGTCAAAGAGGAATAAATAAGATTGCGCAAAAAGTAGGAGAAGAGGGAGTTGAAACTGTAATCGCGGCCCTTGCGGAAA
Organism: Sphingobacterium shayense; assembly: GCF_013179575.1. Taxonomy (GTDB): domain Bacteria; phylum Bacteroidota; class Bacteroidia; order Sphingobacteriales; family Sphingobacteriaceae; genus Sphingobacterium; species Sphingobacterium shayense. The sequence goes on from NZ_JABMCQ010000082.1 coordinate 3,943, forward strand.
CCGAGACGGATTTTATCAATGAATCGTCCGACCTTCTGTTTCACCTTATTGTGTTAATACGTGAAAAAGGATTGGATTTGAATACTATCGCAAAAAACCTAGAGTCCAGACACCAAAATCAACCCTAATTATAGCTTTTTCATTAGTGGGTTGTATTCTTTGATATCTTTGACTCAAGGTATCGGTGCCATCGATGACTCATCATGGTTTCGATCTAATTTATTTCATCAAATGATTGATATTTCTTTATCACAAACTTTGCGGGGGCATCAAAACCCAATCTTTGCTTTATCGGCGGGACTTGATTCCTCTACGATTTATTCTGCTGGAAACGACAAAGGTGTCGTGGAATGGGATATCGCAGAGGGTAAATTTAAGCGGATCTTATGTGCTGTACCTGCGTCGGTGTATGCTTTACATCTACTGAAGGAACGTGGTATACTCATACTTGGGCTGCGCACAGGAGAAGTTTGGGTTGTAGATGTTAAACAGCAACGTTTGGTTCAGAAGCTTGATACCAGTAAGTCGGGGATATTTGCGATTCAATCCCTTGTTGAAAAAAATGAATTTATTGCTATTGGCGAGGAGGGGGTAGCCTATGTTTGGTCCTTAGATAAGTTTGAACTTTTGTATCGCTTTCGTGTGTCAGAGACAACAGTCCGCAGTATGACCCTCTATCGTGGAGGCAATCATATTGTTTTTGGGGATAAGAATGGTGTTGTTTATTTATATGAAGTCTCCGATTACAAGGAAATCATCAAATCAACAGTGCATTCTATGCCTGTTACAACATTGGCGGTCGACGATCTCTATTTGTATTCTGGAGGTAGAGATGCAAAATTACACCAGTTAAACTTATTGGATTTATCAACTAAGGAAGTCGTTACCGCTCATCTGTTCACTGTATATGCGGCTATCCCGCATAGTAGCCTTCCTTTATTAGCAACAGTGAGCCGCGATAAGACAATTAAAATCTGGAATTCCACAACGCTTGGGCTTTTAAAAAATGTTAGCCTAGAACGGGGCTTCGACTCGCATCGGTTATCCATTAATGCAGCGATTTGGGTCGATAATCGGTTGATAACAGCGGGCGATGATAAAGAAATAAAGGTCTGGGATATAATCGATCATAATTAGAACTTGCAACGTTATTATACGCCCCACGGCTGACTCTACCTTTTGAAAATTTAGATCGCTAGCTTTGTATCTCCTAGCTGCTTTCTATAACTTCCCAGTCCAAAAATGGAAATTTTTTGCTTTCTTAGATTAGAAAAACTACTGTCAGTTTGAAAACCTAATTAAATCCATGATCGTTTCAAGATGTTTCGCATCTATCTGGTCGAAGTGTGCTAGGTGTTCACTATCTATGTCAAGTACAGCAACGCATTTACCATTCTTTATTATTGGAACGACAATTTCTGATTTCGACAATGAGCTACACGCGATGTGTCCAGGGAATCTATCGACGTCATCTACTATTAGCGTCCGCTGATCCTTCCAAGCTGTACCACATACTCCACGACCATAAGCTATTCTTGTACATGCTATTGGCCCTTGGAACGGGCCTAAAACAAGTTGATCTTGCTTAACAAAATAGAAACCTACCCACCAAAAATTAAACTGCTCTTTCAGGGCTGCAGCAATATTTGCCAAATTAGCGATAGTGTCATCTTCGCCTTCAATAAGTGCTGCTATTTGTTTGGTTAGTAGTGTGTATTGCTCTTCTTTAGTGCCTGTTGCAATTGTCAAATCGTCTGCCATCGTTATTGTTTTTATCGCCCAAAGATACGAAACACTTCCTAAGAATTCATAAAGGATGCCGATCGTGAGGAAACAGACAAAAAGAAAAGTCTTGACCGGATGTTTCCGCGAGATTAAATCGAAGTTTTGTTAAAGTGGTTATAATCGTTTTAATGCCATTTTTATTAGTTCTTCAACAGAATGATCAGGAGCCGCGAGCACTAAAGCACTGAGTACCTTATCAACCTGTTGCTTGTTGAAACCTAGCATTACGAGTGCAGCAAGCGCCTCTTCCGAAGTAGATTGTTTGGTGGTAGGCAGTGGAATAAGTGCATCTGGTCCTTGTTTTTTAAGTTTGTCTTGTAGTTCTAATATCACTCGCTGAGCAGATTTTGGGCCGATACCTTTGATCTTTTGAATAACTTGAACCTGACCGTTAATAATGGCTGATTGTATTTCTTCGGGTGTGATAGAAGAAAGCATCATGCGGCCTGTATTTGGGCCTATACCAGATACGGAAATCAAATGATTAAATAGTTGCCGCTCTGCCTCTGTTGCAAATCCGTATAACGTTTGAGAATCTTCGCGTACCTGAAAAGAGACGTACAGTTTACAGTTCTCTTGGTCCTTGATTAAGGAATAAGTGGTAAGCGATATGTGGATGTGATACCCAACGCCGCCGACATCGAGTATAACGTGTGTTGGAGCTTTAAAGGCTAATTTTCCGTTAAAATAATCGTACATGGGCTAGGTTTTCAATGTAAAAGAGACATCAACAAAATGAAGATGCCTCTATTAACTGTTATTTTTTTAATTGTTTTTCGCGTTCCTGGACATCGACTACAGCGATTGTCACCATATTCACGATCTCACGGACCGAACTATCTAGCTGGAGGACATGTACTGGTTTGTTCATGCCAAGCAAAATCGGACCAACCGCTTCAGCGTTACCCACCTCTTGTAAAAGTTTGTAAGCAATATTTCCTGATTCTAAGTTTGGAAATACCAAAGTGTTTGCGGCTTCCCCAATCAGATTGCTGAAAGGAAAGTTCGATTTCAGTAATTCGCTGTTTAACGCAAAATTTGCTTGGATATCTCCATCTACAATTACCTCTGGAGCCTTTTGATGCAATATTTTAGCGGCTTCGCGCATTTTGTTTGCTATTACGCCGTCGTTCGATCCAAAGTTTGAGTAGGATAATAAAGCAATTCTGGGTTTGATATTGAAGCGTTTTATAGCGTCTTGCAGCAACAGGGTGATTTCTACTAGTTCTCCCGCAGTTGGATTTTCATTAACTGTAGTGTCTCCAAAGAAGATTGGACCTTTAGACGTGAGCATCATATACATTCCAGCTACACGGCTGTTAGGTTTAGCTCCTATCACCTGTAGTGCTGGTTTTATTGTCGCGGCGTAGTTTCTTGTTAAACCTGATATCAAGGTGTCAGCTTCACCAAATTCTACCATACTAGCAGCGAAGTAATTTCTGTTGATCATTAATTTGCGAGCATCGTGTTCGGAGATTCCACGACGTTGTCTTTTCTTAAAGAGATGATCGACGAATTTGTTGAATCTTTCTGTTCCTTGCTCTTCCGCCGGATCAATAATTTCCACATTTTTTAAATCGAACTCGAACTCTCTAATTAGACTTTCAATTTTCTTTCTGTTACCTAATAAAATAGGGGAAGCAATCTTTTCTTCCGCTACAATTTGTGCAGCACGGAGGGTTTTATAGTTATCTGCCTCCGCAAAAATAACACGTTTAGGGTTCGTTTTTGCTTTGGTCGTTAGCGTACGAATAATCCCGTCATCCTTACCTAATCGTTTCCGTAACTCCTGTTTGTAAGCTTCCCAGTCGCTTATCTCCGCGCGGGCGACGCCTGATTCGATCGCCGCTTTAGCGACAGCAACAGAGATCTCTGTAATTAAACGCGGATCTGTAGGCTTCGGGATGATATAATGCGGACCGAATTTCAGATTATTTGTGTCGTATGCTTGATTTACTTCTTCTGGTACTGGTTTTTTTGCGAGAGCAGCCAATGCGTGGACCGCTGCAATTTTCATCGCTTCATTTATGCTTCTTGCGCGCACGTCTAATGCACCGCGAAAAATATATGGGAACCCCAAAACATTGTTTACCTGATTCGGGTAATCAGAGCGTCCTGTTCCCATAATAACATCTGAACGTGTGGAAGTCGCTAATTCGTAGGTTATCTCCGGATTCGGGTTAGCCATCGCTAATACGATAGGCTGTTCGCTCATCGATAATAACATTTCAGCAGATAATACGTCAGCAGCAGATAGTCCGATGAATACGTCAGCTCCAGTCATTGCATCGGCGAGGCTATTGATATCCCTGTCAGTAGCGAACTCAGCCTTTGTTTTGTCTAAGTTTTCTCGATCCCTACGAATGACCCCTTTGCTATCCAACATGACTATGTTTTCTAACTTCGCGCCTACAGCGACGTACATTCTCGTGCATGAAATAGCTGCAGCGCCAGCTCCGTTAACAACGATTTTTACATTCGCAATGTCTTTACTGGTAAGTTCACAAGCGTTTATAAGTGCGGCGCCCGAAATGATCGCTGTACCATGTTGATCGTCGTGCATAACAGGGATATTCATCTCTTCTTTAAGTCGGCGTTCAATTTCAAAGCATTCGGGCGCTTTGATATCCTCTAAGTTAATGCCACCGAAAGTCGGTTCTAAAGCTTTGACGATATTCACAAATTCATCGACATTTTTTGTGTCTAGTTCTAGATCAAAAACATCTATGTCTGAAAAAATCTTAAATAATAGGCCTTTACCTTCCATAACGGGTTTCCCTGCTTGCGCGCCAATGTCGCCTAAACCCAATACAGCGGTTCCATTACTGATTACTGCGACAAGATTACCTTTCGAGGTATACTTGTATGCATCTTCTTGATTTTCTGCGATCGCTAAGCAAGGTTCTGCTACTCCCGGGGAATAAGCGAGAGTTAAATCGCGTTGGGTACTGTGTGGTTTTGTTGGAACTACTTCTATTTTACCAGGTCTACCTTTTGAATGGTAATCGAGGGCGTCCTTTTTTTTATTACTGCTCATGTTTTACTTATAATTTCAAATGTAAAGCTAACAAGGAAAAACGAAGTGTTTGTCTTTCGCTCGTCACGCTTTAATTTTGCGTTAACGGTGACTTAAAATTTTACTTCAGAGTGCAAATCTAAAATTTCAATCCAATAATAGCTAATTTTCGTGTCATTTCAGCGTGTTCAGGAGTTTAAACATTTCCTGGCGCATGGTAGTAGCGCCACCCGCATAATTATTAACTAATAATGTAAATACGACAGTGTTGCCAGATTTGGTTTTTTGATAACCGGTGTATCCAAGTACTCCGCCGATTGTTCCGCTTTTCATTGTCATTCCGTTGATAGTTGGGAGACTTTTTTCGAAATCCGTGAACCAAGGACGATTTTGCGCATACAGCATAATTTTAGACATAGCCATTGTTGTTACCCGAGCTTGAGGTGATAAGCCAGAGCCATCGACCGCTCGTATTTCTCCCGTAGGTATTTTTAGTTTTTGTTCCCAATATTTGGCTATCAATTTGGCGGCCTCATCGCTGTTGGTCTGGTTCCCGCTTAAGAAGCCGATTGATTTTAATAACGCTTCGCCATATAGATTGATACTTTTTTGATTGAACCAATGTACGATTTGCGTTAATTTAGGTGATTCATGGGTATCTAACGTAGTTGTGCTCTTAGGGACGAGAATATGTTGGTTTGCTAATAATTTGCCGGTGGTAGCGATGCTGTCCACGAAGATACTCTGTTCATTCAATCCGGATCGTAACTGATACGCAAGTGTTAGCGCGGGATTGGGATCTGATATTTCGATTTTCTTTTTTAAGTCCTTCCCGTGTGTTCCACGTAGGTAAATAATTTGAGAGTAGGGAGCTGCATATGCATAGACATTGTCTCCCGAACCGTTAGACGAAGTGATTACTTCATTGATAATAGTTACCTCTGGTAAACTATCTGTTAGAGCGATAAGTTGTGCCGGTGCGCCGATAACTCCCGGCTTGAAGGTCAGACCAATTTTATTTTCGGCCCAGTTTACACCAGAAACTCCGGCTCCGTAATAATTCCCCATGTCCGACCATGTCCATCCACTTGGAATATCATTGCCATTTAGAAATAAATCGTCGACAATTATGCGTCCTGTAATTCGTTGTATTCCTGAAGTTTTTATCTTCGATATCCATTTATCGAGCACCGTGTTTTTGCGAGTTCCTTCATAGCGTTCACTTCCAAGTGTGGGATCACCCGTTCCAGTTATAATAATGTCACCGTTAAGGGTGCCCGTAGTGTCTAATTCTCCGCTATAGCTGAGGGTCGTTTTAAATTTATAGTCCGGACCTAAAATATCTAGAGCAGTTATTGCCGTAATTACTTTCTGAGTCGAGGCCGTTGGTAATCCGATCGAAGCGTTATTACTAAAGATTAGTTCGCCTGTTTTTCCATTAAGCACGGTAAGTGAACTAATGCCATTTTTTATGTTTTCATGGCTGCTGAATGATCGATAAGCATTGGAGACTTGATCCTTTAAACTTTGCGCTTGGAGGTTATTACAGCATAAGAATAGGACGACAAACGACAGAATGTATGTTTTTAGTTTAAGCATAATAAATAGTATTAAGCAAATATAGGCCCAAATATACAAACCCAGCCGACAAAAAGATGTCGATATTGCATTGAAACGACTCCTAATTCATGCATATTTTCTAACTTGCATCTTGTACAAAAGCAATATATAAAATGACATATAAAGAACGATTACAGGCGATCCGTAAACAGATGCAAGTGGTAGGAGTAGATGCTTACATTATCCCGTCTTCAGATCCTCATATCAGTGAATATTTACCGGAACGGTATAGATGCATTGAGTGGAGTTCAGGTTTTACAGGTTCTGCAGGGACCCTCGCAATAACTCAGGATTTTGCGGGCTTGTGGACTGATTCTCGTTATTTTGTTCAGGCTGTTGACCAACTTGCTGGAACGGGGTTTGAGTTAGTTAAGTTGAAAGCCCAAGGCGCAGCAGAGTATGCTGAATGGTTAGCGGAGAGTTTGCCGCAAGGTAGTACGGTTGCCTTTGACGGTAAATTGGCATCTGTAGCCGTTGCGCAAGCAATTCAACAGACGTTGCAACCGGTAGGGATTCTAGTTAACGGTCATGTTGATATCTTAGAAAGCGTTTGGAATACTCGCCCTCAACTTCCAACGGCGAAAGCCTTCCTACTGGACGAACAAACCACCGGTGAGTCTGTTCAAAGTAAAATAGGCAGGATAAGGGAACAACTAACTGCCAAGCGATCGGACGCACATATGATTTCCTCGCTAGATGACTTAGCGTGGACGTTAAATATCCGTGGACGTGACGTGAAGTGTAACCCAGTCGTACTTGGTTTCTTTTTGATAGAATCGGAACGAAACACGTTGTTCGTTGACCGGACAAAGTTTTCGGATCAAGATCTAAATGCTTTAACGACACATGGAATTACATTAAGGGATTATGAAGAAGCTTTCGAAGCTATTCGATCACTAGATGTCGAACGTATTTGGATTGACCCTAAACGTACGTGCTTTGCGATGTTTGACTCTATTGGGGATTCAGTCGAGGTTCTACAGGAGATAAATCCTTCTACTCGATTAAAAGCGGTTAAAAATGAGAAAGAAATTGCTCATACAAAAAATGCAATGATTAAAGACGGTTTGGCATTAACCAAATTCTTTAAATGGATTGAGGAAAGCGTAAAAGACGGTAATTTAACAGAGATATCCATCGCAGAAAAGTTACAAGATCTGCGTGCTCAGGGGGCGGGCTTTGTCGATATCTCTTTCGATACTATCGCAGGTTACCTTGAACATGGAGCATTGCCGCATTATAAAGCAACGCTACAAAGTAATGCCAGGTTGGCGGCCCAAGGATTATTACTTGTTGATTCTGGAGGGCAATACAACGATGGTACAACGGATATAACCCGTGTTGTTTCTCTGGGAAATATTACTCCTGAGGAGAAAACTGACTATACTTTGGTGTTAAAAGGATTAATAGAAGGGACGATCGCCGTGTTTCCAACAGGGACACGAGGTTATCAACTCGATGCTATTGCGCGCCGTCCGATGTGGGAAACCGAGCGGAACTACGGCCATGGTACCGGTCATGGTGTCGGATTTTTCTTAAATGTACATGAGGGACCACAAGTCTTTAACTCATCTAATGTAGATGTTCCTGTGGAGCCTGGTATGATTACTTCGATTGAACCTGGATTGTATAGAGAAGGCGAATATGGAATCCGTATCGAGAATTTAGTGCTTAGCAAAGTACTTGGGAAAAATCAATTTGGGGAGTTTCTAAATTTTGAAACGTTGACCATATGTTATATAGCAACCGATCTTATCGATAAATCTCTCCTTGAGCCCAAACATATATCCTGGTTGAATAATTATAACGCGTGGGTTTTTGAGAAGTTAGGCTCCTCATTAGATCAAACCGATCGCGATTGGCTGGCTCAGAAAACCGAGGCGATATAATCTATTAAAATAAGGGACAAGGCAGCAAGTTTTGTCCCTTTATAATTAGTTTGCAGTATCCAATAATCGGTTCGTGGCTTTTATATGGCCATTTTTCCTCCAATCGTCATGCCCTGGAATGACTAGTTCGATGTCAGGGTAATGAGCCATGAGTCGCGCGAGGGAGGGTTTCCACTGTTTGATATCTCCATCACCAGTAAATCCTAGGTCAGTTGCTTGTGCGCTTTTAATGAAGCATCCTCCGTGTAGTACCTGGTAGACAGGGAACCATATCACAGTATTATCCAGTGAATGTCCTGCACCAAAAAAGTCCATTTGAAATCTTTCTCCGCCCACATAGATCATTTCCCCAGTGTTTACAATATGAGTCGCTATAGCTTTTTTATTATCGGCGAGTAATTTGTTGGTGAGGTCGGTTGCATATGTAGGGATTCCTTTTTTGTTATAAAAAGCAAAGCCACCGGCGCGGTCCTCGTGCCAATGTGTTGCATATATTGCAATAACCTTTTTGTTGTGTTTTTGTTGAATACTATCTAAAAGAGGTTGATACTGTGTTGGATCCCAAGGGGTGTCAAATAAGACGACGCCGTCTTCGGTGATCAAATAAAGTGCATTCGAAGAAACTGGTGTTCCGTTATACGTTTGAAAAGTGGTATATAAATATAGATGTTCGTTGAGTTTTTCAATTACTAGAGGTTTTTCCTGTGCCTCTAGTGTTTTGTTCGATATTAAATTATAAAGGAAAAGGATGAAGAAAAATTTTAGGGGCCGTGAGATAATGTATAGGTTTTGACGATCCATAGATGAAGTTTCAGTTTTATGAATGTATATCAATGCAATTATTATGCCTTAAAAATTGACCTACTCCGATGGTTGAAACGGATGAGATTTATTACATCCCAAGCCATAGTTGCTTCCTTGAGGGAAGCCATATGTTCCTTACAGGTTTCGCCTAGATCTTCAGAGTCATAATTCTTTATTGTAATGAGCGGACATCGTTCTCTATCGGACAACGATAGGTTAATATTGATATCCATTTTGCGAAATAAGCATTCAATTTCTTTTACCAGAAAAGCCATTTTCACCCCATAGTTCCAAAAACTAAATCTTTTCCGTTTAGCTATCGTAAAAAAGTTGATAGAGATCGAGTTCTTACTTGCTAAAACGTTATTTTAGCCGATTCAAAGATGACAGTATTAAACAACTTTGCTTATATCTTATTTTTAAGATATAATTAGTCTTCAAAAATCCAGGTTCATATTATGATCGTATTAAAGAGTTTCGTTAGGAAATTATTCGTTTTTGGCACACCATTGCTGACCTTGATAGCTTGTCGTATCGACGCCGATATCCACGCGACAGATTCATTGACAGAGTATGTAGATCCCTACATCGGATCAGGCGGGCATGGTCATGTGTTTATTGGAGCGAATGTGCCTTATGGAGCGGTACAGCTAGGACCATCGAATGTTTCCACTGGTTGGGATTGGGTTTCCGGTTATCATATTTCCGACTCGACTATTATTGGTTTTGCTCATCAACACTTGAGTGGGACCGGCATTGGAGACCTCGGCGATTTGGTGTTTTTACCTTTTACAGGCAACGTTCGTTTTAATCGAGGAGAGCCTAAAGATCAGCTGAGCGATGCGTATTCGGTATTTCGTAGAGAAACAGAAAGAATTGAACCTGGTTATTACGCCGTACATTTAGACAGATTTGGTGTGGACGCAGAATTGACAGCTACGACGCACGTAGGTTTTCATCAATATCATTATCCTAAAGGAGAGTCTCCTAAAGTTTTAATCAACCTTGACGCAGGTATTGGATGGGAAGGCGAAAAAGAAGGTCTTATCATTGTGGAGAATGATACCGTCGTTTCAGGATATCGTAGGTCCGTGGGGTGGGCAAAAAATCAAAAAATCTATTTTACGGCTACGTTTTCGCAACCGATTGTCGAATATAAACTTTTAGACAGTACTTCTGTGAAAGAAGGTAATCATATAAAAGCGTCACGCGCTTACGCAGAACTGGTGTTTTCTGAAATGCACACGAGGAATGATATCCAGGTTAAGGTGGCGGTATCTTCTGTCAGTACTGAGAACGCCAAACAGAATATGAAGGAAGAATTGCCAGGTTGGGACTTTGTGGCGACGCGAGAAGCAGCGGATCAAGCCTGGAATGAGCAATTGCGGAAAGTGAAAATAGAAACAACAGATACAGTCGCTCGTAAAATATTTTATACTGCATTATATCATACGATGATTGCTCCATCCTTATTTAATGATGTAAATGGAGATTATATGGGCGCTGATTTTAAACCACATAGACTTGAAAAAGGAAATAATTACACGACATTTTCACTATGGGACACCTATCGTGCAGCGCATCCTCTAATGAGTATTATAAATCGTGCTCAAGTGCCAGATATGATTAGTACAATGCTCCGCATTTATAAAGAGCAAGGGAAGCTGCCTGTATGGCATTTGGTCGGCAATGAAACGGATTGTATGGTTGGTAACCCCGGAATTATTGTAGTGGCAGATGCTTATCTGAAAGGTATCGAAGGCTTTGATAAAGATCTAGCTTACGAGGCGATGAAAAGTTCGGCGATGAAGGACGACCGTGGTTTAAATTGGTATAAGGAGTATGGTTACGTACCTTTCGATAAGGAAGAAGTTGAATCAGTTGCAAAAGGGTTAGAGTTTGCAATAGCGGACTGGAGTTTAGCTCAAGTAGCCAAATTACGTGGTGAAGAAAAGGATTATCAGTACTTTCTTAAACGGAGTCAAGCTTTTAAGCGCTATTTCGATAAAGACTTGCAATTTTTGCGCGGTGTAGATTCGCAGGGTAACTTTCGTGCAGGGCCTTTTGATCCATTTCATTCAGCCCATTTAGCGAATGATTACACAGAGGGGAATGCATGGCAGTATACTTGGTTAGTGCCACATAATATTAATGGTTTTGTAGAATTGTTCGGGGGCGAAAATGAGTTTGTTACAAAATTAGATTCTCTATTTGTGGTCGAAGGCGATATGGGTGTTAACGCGTCTCCGGATATTAGCGGTTTAATAGGGCAATATGCGCACGGAAATGAGCCAAGCCATCATGTTATTTACATGTATCCCTACATCGGGCAGCCATGGAAGTCGGCTGATCTCGTAAGGCGAACATTGTCAGAGTTATACAGCGAGAGCGTCGAGGGGCTTTCTGGAAATGAAGATGTAGGACAAATGTCAGCTTGGTATGTTATGTCGTCAATCGGATTTTATCAGGTCTCGCCGGCTGGAGGACCATTTGTTTTTGGAAGTCCATTGTTTGATAAGGTAACCCTTAATATTGGTAAAGGAAGGGTTTTTGAGTTAATCGCGCATAACAACAGTAAAGAGAATAAATATATCCAAACAGTTAAGCTGAACGGTAAAGTATATGACAAATCGTATATTTCATATGCGGATTTAATCAAAGGCGGTAAATTAGAGTTTGAGATGGGGTTTAAACCGTCGTCCAAATTTGGAGTTGCTAAGGACTCAAGGCCAATTTCCGTTCAATAGTTTGTTTTTTGCTAAATGTATAGTATACCATGAATGTAAAGAAAATAATATTGTTAGGTATTGCGTGTATAGGTACGCAGGTACTTGCACAGCAAGCACCGTATAAAAATAGTCGTTTACCGATTGAGGACCGTGTTAAAGATCTCGTCGGTCGCATGACGTTGGAAGAAAAAGTTGGACAACTCTCTAAATTTCTTGGTTGGGAAATGTATGAGAAAAACCTACAGGGAGTACGTGTGAGTCAGAAATTAAAGGATGTGATCGACAAACATCAGATTGGTTTATTGTGGGCAACATTGCGTGCAGATCCTTGGACGCAGAAGACATTAAATAGTGGTCTTGCACCTCTGGAAGCGGCGCGAGCGACCAATGCGATCCAGCGTTACGTCATAGAGAACACACGTTTAGGTATTCCAATTTTGTTTTCGGAGGAGGCTCCCCATGGACACATGGCAATCGGTGCTACCGTATTTCCGACTGCGATTGGACAAGCAAGTACGTGGAACCCAAGTTTGATAAAACAAATGGCAGGTGTGATTGCAGCGGAAACCTATGCTGTGGGTGGTAAGAACGGATACGGTCCAGTGTTAGACTTAGCTCGAGATCCTCGGTGGTCCCGAACTGAAGAAACTTATGGTGAAGATTCTTATTTAGTCGGGAGAATGGGGAGTGCGATAGTAAAGGGGTTTCAGGGGGATAAAATCGGTAGTCGAGACAAGATTGTTTCCACGTTAAAGCATTTTGTAGCCTATGCGGTTCCTGAAGGTGGTCATAACGGAGGCAGCGTCAGTATCGGAGAACGCTCCTTATTGCAGAATTTTTTACCGCCTTTTGAAGAGGCAGTAAGAGTAGGTGCAGGATCGGTAATGACAGCTTACAACTCCATTGACGGGATCCCCTGCTCTTCCAATAGCTGGTTATTAGATAACGTATTGCGCAAGCAATGGGGGTTTAAAGGAATTGTTGTTTCTGATTTGCTAAGCATATCCGGGCTGAACGGAGCACATAAGACTGCAATTAATGCTGTAGACGCGGCTCGTCAAAGTATTGAAGCTGGATTAGACGTTGACTTAAGTGGCTCAGGTTATGGCGTGAATCTCCTCGCCGCTGTCAACGACGGGCTTTTAGATGCGAAACTTGTCGATAAAGCGGTGTCGCGGGTGCTATATCAAAAGTTTGAACTCGGGTTGTTTGAAAACCCATATGTGGATGAAAAGATGATCTCAAGAAAGGTGGGCACAAAGGAAAATATCGAAGTCGCAAGAACTGTTGCTAGGGAAGCTATCGTTCTATTGAAAAATGCTGGTGGTATCCTTCCATTAAGTAAGTCATTGAACCGTATTGCAGTGATTGGACCGAATGCGGATAATATATATAATCAATTGGGAGACTATACGGCGCCTCAACCAGAAGAGAAGGTAAAGACAGTGTTAGAAGGTATTCGTGCTACAGTTTCTAGGGGAACACAAATAGATTATGTTAAAGGTTGTGCCATTCGTGATACAACGGAAACCAATATAAAAGCGGCTGTATCCGCGGTCGAATTGGCAGATGTAACGATAGTTGTTTTAGGTGGATCAAGTGCCCGCGATTTTAAAACGTCTTACCAAGCCACTGGAGCGGCCTCGGTCCAAAATGGTTTAACAGCTGTCAGTGATATGGAGAGCGGAGAAGGTTTTGATAGGATGACTCTCGATCTTATGGGAGATCAACAAACGTTATTGAAGCGTGTTATTGCAACAGGTAAGCCGATAGTATTGGTGACGG
>NZ_JABMCQ010000083.1 GCF_013179575.1 Sphingobacterium shayense
AGATATTCAGGTGCCTATATCGGCGGTGTCTACCTCTTCCCATTCCGAACAGAGCAGTCAAGCCCGCCAGAGCCGATGGTATTGCCGTAACAGGTGGGAGAGTAGGTCGGTGCCTAATTTTATACAATACCCCTTCAAGTAATTGGAGGGGTTTTTTTTGCCTTTTTTGCTGATTCGCTGATGAAATTGTAAAAAATTAAAGGCGAATCGATCAGCCGACTCACCTTAATTTACTTGCCAAAACGCGATAATTTCTTTGAAGCTATTTTAATCTTCGTCGTAAAACTCAGATAACGACGCCATATATGTGCTGTTCCACCCCTCGACCATGTTGTCATAGTCGTCATCTGGGATGTTAATGTGTTCTAATTCTAAGGAGGTGCCCTTCTTATGCTCGTGTAGTTTTATTGTAACGATTGACTTTTCCTCTTGCTCACCGAAGTACCATTGCTGTACAATCTTTTTAAAAGGTTCTAAAGCTATGAATTCTCCCGTGATTGCACCATCCCACATCGAGAATGCTCCTCCTTCTTGTGGATCGATAGTGACTAAATCACCTGTCCATAGTCTTATAGTGGTTTCTGTTGTGAGTGCTTTGTAGATTTCTTCAGGTTCAGCACCAATTATATAGTATTTTTTAAAATTTTTCATACGTTGTTGTTTTGTGTTTCGTAGTCATTTTTGGTAAATTTACGCACATTTAAGCGATAAATTGATGAGTAATTTCCTACCAAATGAACTATTAGAGAAGTTAAAGCTACAGGAAGGGTTCGATGTAGATGCTTTTAAAGCAGTTCACCAAGTTGGCGAGCGGATTACGTCTATTCGATTGAATCCTAAAAAAATTACTGAGCCAAGTTATTCTAATGTTTCGCCTGTTCCTTGGTGTGAGTGGGGTTATTATTTATCTGAGCGTCCAGTTTTTACAGTTGATCCCCTATATCATGCCGGCTGTTATTATGTGCAAGAAGCTTCGTCAATGTTTATTGCTCACATTCTAAAAGAAATTGGATTAGTTAATTCGCCGGTACGTGCGCTGGATTTGTGCGCTGCTCCCGGAGGTAAAACTACGTTACTCAGTAGTTATTTACATCACGATTCGTTGCTTGTTGCTAATGAAGTGATAAAAGCGCGGGTCAATATTTTACAAGATAATGTAACACGTTGGGGTGAACCGATCGCGGTTGTTACAAATAACGATCCGTCTGCATTTGCGAAGCTTCCAGGTTATTTTGATTTAACACTAGTCGATGCACCCTGCTCGGGTTCTGGGATGTTCCGTAAGGATGAGGGTGCGGTGGACGAGTGGTCGCAAGCGAATGTAAACCTGTGTAGTGACCGGCAAAAACGCATTTTAGCGGAATCTGTTGTGTGTCTGAAAGAAGGTGGATACCTTTTTTATTCCACGTGTTCATATTCAGAACAGGAGAATGAAGATATACTCGATTGGCTGATTTCTGAATATGGTTTTCAAACGGTACAGGTTAACATAAACCCTCATTGGGGGGTGGAAGAAAGTATTTCAAAACAGCATAGTGCGTTTGGGTACCGTTTTTATCCCCATAAAGTAAAAGGAGAAGGTTTTTTTATTGGTGTGTTGAAAAAGAAATCTGCACAGCATACTTTTGAACGGAGAAAAACTAAACCAGAGAAAAGTGCTATCTCAAACGAAGAATTAGCACAGTGGGTTTCTGTCCCTCAGGATCTCACAACATTTCTCCACGGCGAAGATGTTCATATTTTTCCTAAACTCTATACAGACGACTTAAAATGGCTACAGAACGTACTATATATACGAGAGGCTGGGATAAATATTGGGCGATGGACTGGGCGAGAGCTTATTCCTTCACATGACCTTGCACTAAGTTTCTATATTAATACGGGTATCAATAAAGTTGAACTATCGCTTGAAACTGCGCTTAAATATTTGCGAAAAGAAGCTTTGATGACTACGGAATTTCAAGCGGCAAGAAAGGGCTGGTGTTTAGTTCAATATAAAGGGGTGAATCTTGGTTGGGTGAAAGTATTAGGAAATAGAATAAACAATTACTATCCAAAATCCGGGCGCATTATGCATTTATAGCTTTTTGATGCTGGAGGATAATTGTAGCTATGTCCGATGCAACTTCTTTTTTGGATTTTAACTCGAACTTTTGAACTCGCTTATTTTTATCTAGTATAGTAACCTTATTGGTATCACCTGAGAATCCGGCCCCCTCGTCCTGCATAGAGTTAAGAACGATATAGTCTAAATTCTTTCGGTTAAGTTTGTCTAAGGCATTTTCGAGCTCATTGTTAGTCTCGAGTGCAAACCCAATTAATGTTTGACCTGTGGTCTTACGGTTGCCTAACGAGGCTAAAATGTCAACCGTCTTTTTTAAACGAATTTGAAAGGTTTCTTCTTTCTTCTTGATCTTTTGATCGGATGTTTCTACAGGAGTATAATCCGCTACCGCAGCACTCATTACGATAATGTCAGCGTTATCAAAAAATTGATTGCAGGCTTCCAACATTTGCTGCGCTGAGGTTACGTCCTTTCGAGTAATTCCAGGGGGAGTTGGCAGCGTTGTTGGTCCACTTACCAATGTAACTTCCGCACCTAAAGAGTGTAGCGCTTCAGCGATAGCAAAGCCCATCTTTCCGCTCGAATGATTTCCAATAAAACGTACAGGATCTATAGCCTCATGGGTTGGTCCCGCCGAGACCAAGGCTTTTTTTCCTTTAAGCGGGCGTTCTTCGTTAAAAAAGTCGCTTATAAATTCGAAAAGTTCATCGGGTTCAGCTAAACGTCCCGGGCCGATTAAACCGCTTGCAAGTTCGCCAGAATTCGGTGCGATCATTTTATTACCATAGCTTTCTAATATGGATACATTACGCTGCGTAGCGGGATGCTGCCACATATCTAGATCCATTGCCGGAGCAAAGAAAACCGGACATTTTGCAGAAAGATAAGTAGCTAATAGTAGATTGTCGCAAGCTCCATTAGCCATTTTACTTAATGAATTTGCCGTTGCGGGAGCAATAAGCATTAAATCCGCGGAGATACCCAATTCCACATGGTTGTTCCATACTCCATTTGATCGATCAAAGTAATCCGATAGAACTGGATTTTTGGACACAGTCGCTAGCGTGAGGGGCGTGACGAATTCTTTTGCGTCAGGAGAAAGAATCACTTGAATGCTAGCCTCCGCTTTTACGAGCAATCGGACAAGGGACGTGATTTTATATGCGGCAATACTGCCACATATACCAATCACAATATGTTTTCCTCGAACCGACATCTAAAAACGGTTAATCTTGTTCTTTAGACGGATTTCTATAGTAGATCTTTTCGTTTAAGAACTCATCGATCGCTACAAGCGTTGATTTTGGCATGCGCTCATAATGTTTAGAGATTTCAATCTGTTCTCGGTTTTCGAAAACTTCCTCTAAATTATCGTTATTCGTCGCAAATTCTGCCAACTTACCATTCAATTCTTCTTTTACATCAACCGCAATTTGATTTGCACGCTTTCCAATTACTACGATTGACTCGTAGATGTTCTCCGTACCTTTATCTAATTCTCTTAAATCACGCGTGATCGTAGAGTTTGGAACAGTAGTGTTTTTGTTTTGACTCATTGTATGTAGTATTATGAATTTCTAATTTATTTGTTTTCTAACTCTTTCGCAGTCTCGTTTGCCTCTGCCTCTTCCTTGGTTATACCCATTTCTTCGAGTTGTTGTTGGCGTAATCGGGTCGCTTCATCCATCCGTTTTACAACGTATGCAATTCTTTTCTCAGCACTTGCTCGAAGACCGTCCGCTTCATTACGATATTTACTTTCAGGGTATGTCTCAATGAAAGAAGCATAATAATCAATAGCTTCATTATAACGGGCTTCTTGGCGATAAGGCATACTGTTCGCTGCGAATAAATATTGTGACTTTAAAATCAAGAATTCTGCTTCTTCGGCATATTTGGTGTCCGGATAGTCTCTCAGCATGCTTTCAAAAGCAATCACAGCAGCTCGGTAATCGTCTGGTTGCCCCATGTCAAAGTATAACTTCGCATTCGCATATGCTTTTGTCTCCAGTTTATCCCGCAACTTTTGTATCAATTCGCTAGCTTCTGTGGCTTTCTCACCATCTGGGTAGAGGTTAATAAAAAGTTGTAACTCGTCAATTGCTTTCCGTGTATTCTCCTGATCTAAATTGGAGCGGGGTGAATCAAGATAGAAGCAATAGGCCGACATAAAACGACATTCTTCCGCACGCGGGCTATTCGGATAAGTTGTCGCGAAGTTCTTAAAGCTAAATCGTGCTGACGTGTAGTCACGCAAGCGATAGCTAGTATACGCGGTATAATAATATAAATCTTCCGCTTCAGCTTGTCCACGATATTTTGTCATAAGATCATCGAAAAGCGTTATGGCTTTCGTGTATTTCTTTTTCTCGTAGAATTTAACGGCCTCTTGATATTTCATAGCTATGTTATTGCTTGCGCGAATTTTTTCAAATTTGCTTTTGCAACTGCCCATAAGCACGACACACACCAATCCGGCGAATAAAGATACAATACGTCTATTTAAAAACATTTTACAAAGATACGTCAAAAACAGTTAAGTTTCAATTTAATTTTAGGCGAGCAATATACCGCAAAATGGGGCGTGAACCTACTTAAATAAAGCCATTTAACATTCTTTAACCAGTATTATACATGGGGATGTCAACAAAGTGTTGAATTATAGCCTATAGTTAACGTCTATCGCGTTTTATTTGAGAAATTGCCTATCTTTGATCTTAACATATAGTTACAGATAAAAATGACATTACTAGAGCGAGTAGAACAAGCATTGGACTCCATCCGTCCGTATTTAGAAACTGACGGCGGAAACGTGAGTGTAGAAGAGATTACTCCAGAGAATGTGGTGAAATTAAAGTTGTTGGGTACCTGTGCGAATTGTTCGATGAGCATTATGACTTTTAAAGCCGGCTTAGAACAAGCTATCCGTAAATCCGTTCCTGAAATTACAGGAGTAGAGGCGATAAACCTTACGGATATCAATGATCCTAGCGCTATTACTCCGTCACAAAATTAGTGGTTAACACAATTTAACAGCCTTCATTTCTGAAGTTTGTATAAATTTGAATCATGGCGGCAAGAATTCACCATTTCCTTGGTTTCACAGTATTATTCTGTCTACTGCTGAATACCGTATCTGGACAGGAAAAAAAACTTGTACAGTTTAGCGGTTTGATCAGTTCAGTAGGCGGCGAGTTAGCTGTGCCCTTTGTTACCGTAACGAATAAAAGCTACAATAACCAAGCATATGCGGCAGATAATGAGGGATATTTTTCGTTTGTTGCTCATGTAGGTGACACCATCGCTTTTAGCTCTGTCGGGTTTGAGCCGACCTCATTGGTTATTCCGGCGACAAGCGCGGATAAATATACCGCGAGAGTATCAATGAAGAGTATGGTTATTGAACTACCGGCTGTTATGCCGTTTCCTTGGGCGAGTATCGAGGAGTTTAACCAAGCTTTTTTAGCGCTAGACGTCAGTAATGACGATGCCTCTAGGATACGCCGGAGCCTGTCGCCCGAAGCTTTAGCTGCTTTGTCTAAAATCGTTCCTCGTAGTGCTGAAGAGATTCAAACATACAATTCCATGCAGCGTCATATCAACATGACCAATAAGAATATTAATCAACGTTTCGCTAATCCTCTTTTTAGTCCTATTGCGTGGGGTTCGTTTATTAATTCTATTATTAAAGGAGATTATAGCCGAGAGCGTCTGAAGTACTAGTTAGTCAGCCGATCGGATCGAGTTGTTTTTAATTTCGCGTACGCTTAAATGTGCGGCAATATAGGAAACCCCAATAGCGACAACCATTACAGTTATAAATACCAGCACGAAATCTAGTATACGGATATCTACAGGATAGACGTCCATAACAGACCCAGCTCCTTCTCCGGTTCTTATAAACCCGTACTTTTCTTGTGCTACGCAGAAAACTAGTCCAGCGGCGATGCCAATTACTCCCCCTATAAAAGCGATCATGATTCCTTCGTAAAAAAATATACGTTGGATAAGCGAGTTGTCCGCGCCAAGGCTTCGAAGAACGGCCATGTCTTGTTTTTTATCGATTACGAGCATCGTTAGCGAACCGATGATGTTAAAGATGGCTATAATTCCAATTACGGTTAATATAAAGAAGACGATCCATTTTTCTGAACGAATAGTTTTGTACAGTAGCGGGTTCTGTTGTTCTCTATTTTTAACGATAAAGTTCTCTCCTAATTGACGCTGAGTTTCTGATTGTAAACTGTTTATTTTTGTTGAATCGGAGGTGTAGATCTCAATAGCGGATACACGTTGGAATTCCCCTAATAAGTCTTTAGCGAAATCTAAAGGTGTAATGATAAGGTTTGTAAATCCTTGTTGGTAATGTAAGACACCGATGGGAGATATTATGCGAACATTGATGTCATCCATCGGATTTACGCTTGTCCCTGATACTCCTTTGCGCGGTGAAAAAAGTCTAATGCTATTATCAGCTCCATCCATAGGTACACGGAGATTCGCCTGCACCTGTGCGCCAATTATAGCATAGTTGAAACTATCTTGCTCTATAAGGAAGCTCCCGGCATAAAGCATTTCACTGTGGTCAACCTGAAGGAGGCTCTTAGGCTCCACGCCTTTTAACTGAGCGATGAATTGTTGATCGTCGTACTGGATTAGAACTTTATCTTCTAAAACCTCTGTGTAGCTTTTTACGGTGGGGTTCTTGCGTAAGTTTAAAAATATGTCTGAATTGGGGTTGAATGTCTTTCCTTTTGTCGGCTCAATGCGAAGCTCAGGTGCAAACGTTGAATATAACGAGAGGATAAGGTTCTCCATTCCATTATAGAAGGATAGTACAATGACTAATGCTGCACTACTAACCAATACGCCGATTACGCTAATTGCCGAAATAATGTTTATTGCATTGATCGACTTTTTCGCAAATAAATATCGCCGAGCGAAGAATACGGGTAATCTCATCAATTATGCGCGAATAAATGGGTTGGTCTTTTTTTCTATGCCGATTGTTGTCGAGGGACCGTGCCCAGGATAGACCATGGTGTCGGGATCTAATGTATATATCTTTGTTTTTATATTGTCTAATAATAACTGATGATTTCCCCCCGGAAGGTCTGTACGACCGATGCTTCCACTAAACAGAATGTCTCCACCGATAAGAATCTTTTGGTCGGCGCAGTAAAACGCAATATGGGCAGGAGAATGACCGGGAACGAACAATATTTGGAAATTGTATTGACCAATAGTTATGTTATCCCCTTCGTTTAAAAACGTCTCTGGTATCGGGGAGACATCGTAACGGAAACCGTAGGCTGGAGCGATGTTTTGCACAGCGACAAGGACGGGTACCTCTCCTTCATGCATTTGAGGAATCAGGCCGTATTTTTCATATATAAAATGATTTCCCAATACATGATCCACATGACCATGGGTATTATATAACGCGGTGGGGATTAGTTGGTGCTCTTCGAGAAAAGCTACCAATGCATCTTGTTCTGCCACGTTCGACATCCCAGGATCAAATATAGCACAGTCACCTTTTTCTTGGTAGACAATATAGGTGTTTTCTTGGAATGCGTTAAATACAAAAGAGTGGACTTGTAACATACTTCAAAACTACGTAAAAACAATATAATAAGGAATTATTTTCCCCGGATTGGCAGATCGCATTATCGTATAAATTTGCCCTCGGTAAAGAAGCGGATGAAGAAATATTTATATAATCTTTTCATTCCAGATTTCCCAGTTTTTTTCGGCCTGGAGGAGAAGCATTTCATATCCGTTTTTCGTCGTAGCACCTTTTTTACGACCTTGTTTAAGAAAAGCGGTCTCTTCCGGATTATAAATAAGATCGTACAATAAATGTGTCTCTCCTATTCCTTCGTAGGGTATTTTTGGAGAGGCATTTACGTTAGGGAAGGTCCCCACAGGAGAGCAATTGATGATCAATTGGTGGTCAGCAATTATTTGTTCGGTAAGATCTTCATATGTTAGGTCGCCGGTCCCGGGTTTTCGACTTACGATCTTATAAGGGATCCCTAGTTTCTCCAAGGTAAAAAATACAGCTTTTGCAGCACCGCCATTTCCAAGGACCAGCGCCGTGTTCTGTAGGTTACGTAATAGTGGTTTCAGAGATTCTTCAAACCCGAACGCGTCAGTATTGAAACCTTTTAATACGGGATTCTCCTGATTATATCTGATCTGGATACAATTTACCGCGCCAATTTTGGCAGCCTCTGGCGAAAGCTCGTGCATATAAGCGATCACTGTCTGTTTATGAGGGATTGTTACGTTGAAGCCATAAAACGAGCCGTCATTTTGATACAAGTCGGGAAACTGTTCGATATGTTCTATCGAATAAAGTTCATAATCAATACCTGTTATATTTTCTGTTCTAAATTTATTCAGGTAATACTTTTTTGAAAACGAATGCCCAAGGGGGAAACCTATCAGACCTAATTTCTTCATCTTGATATTAATTCTCTGTGTATCGGCGCACCATGTCAACTATTAAACTGTTCCCCTGTAATTTCGGTATATAGTCGAAAATTAGATATGCTTTATCTGGGTATAAGCCGAGAGCAGACTCTAGATGTTCTAATGCAATATCAAACCGTGCGTCGACGAAACGATACGCCGCCATTCTGTAATACAGCTCCGGTACATCGTCATTCGCTAATATAGCCTCGGTCATTATTGAAATTGCACCCTCAATATCGGATTTTTCAACGTAGATTACCGAAAAATCTAACCATGCCTCGTAGTCCTCGGGATCGAGCTCTACAGTCTTCCGAAAGGCACTTTCTGCTTTTTTGAACTGTCCGAGTTCAGAGTATGCCTGCGCAAGGGCATACCATATGCTAGGGTCTGTGTCGTCTAGTTTGATAGCTTTTTTGAAAAAGTGTAAGGATTCGTGATAACGCTGCTCAGCGTCTAACGTAGTGCCTATTCCGAACCAGGCATCTGGATTTTCGGGATCGAGCTTAGAAGCTTTTTTATAGAAGTCCCGAGCTAGTTCGAATTCCTCTATATTTTCGTAGCCTTCGCCCAGCATGCAATACACTTCCGCGTTAGGCGAAGCATATATAAACGTACCTAATAAATTTTCAATTGCTTCGTCGTATTTTCCTTGTTGGAGTAGCGTTGAAGCTTTACTGTAGTAACTTGGGACAAACGTTTCATCGATCGCGATAGCATAATCAAATGCATCTATTGCTTCATCCAAGCGCCCCAAGGCGTCTAATGTGACTCCATAATTTATCCAACCCAGTTCGTTATACGGATTGTTATCTAAGTACTTCGTATAATAGGGTAGAGCTTCCTCAGGATTACCTGCTTCGATACAACAAGCACATAACGTGTCAATGGCGTGTAGATTATCGATATCGATATCGAGGGATTGTTTTAAGTACTTTATTCCTTCTTGATTTTGCTTTCTTTCTAAATACAACAACGCGATTGACTCGTATACTACGGATGCATCTGCATCATTTTCTAGGGCCATCGAATAATATTCTTCTGCTTGATCATAGTTGCCGCGTATACGTGCTAGATTCCCTCTAATCATGAATATGACTTCGCTATTGGGTTCAAGATGACTGGCTTCCTCAAGCGTTTCTTGAGATTTTTCAAGTTGGTTAATAGATGCGTATATTTGGCTTTTCTGTAGCAAAAATGTCGCATCGTAATTGTGTTGCCCATTTGCAATATCTACCGCTTGTAATGCTTTTACAGGATCTTTCTTCCCTTCGAAATAGTACGCTATTATATTTAGGAACACTTCCGAATCGAAGAAATATTCTTCTTGATTGCGTAACATAGACTCGTAGGTAGCAATGGTTTCTCGCATCTCCTTGGCTGAGTCAAAACCGAAGTTATCTTCCTTATTGTTCATATCCGCTATGTGTTTAATGCTAACTATTAATAATCCCAGTATGAGTGAAAATTACGTAAAAAAAGCAAATTCGCTCATAAATGTTTTCCACATTAAGGGTCTTATTAGCAAAGATAGCGTTAAAAAATATCAATATAGCAGAAAAGCCGATTCATTGCTGAATCGGCTTTCTTATCGTTTATAATTCTAAAAGAGAATTATTTTTTGATTTCTACACGACGGTTTTGAACACGACCTTCTTCAGTTGCATTAGATGCTACTGGGTTAGCCTCACCATAACCGTTAGCGTTGATGCTTGATGCAGATACGCCAGCGTTAACTAAGTATTGTTTTACTGCGTTCGCACGGTCTGTAGATAAGTTCATGTTGTAATCTTCAGTACCTTCTTCAGAAGCATAACCGTCAAGAGTTACAGAAGCGTTAGCGTCACGTAATTCTTTAGCTAATTTATCTAAAGTTGAATAAGATTCAGTTTTCAACACTGAGCTATCAAATTCGAATTGGATAGGAGAGTAATATTCTCCTGAAGTTGCATCGTTAGCTGCAACTGGCTCAGGGAATTTAATTGGACATCCTGATCCGTCTACTGCAGTACCAGCTGGAGTTGAAGGACATTTGTCGAATTTATCAGAAACACCGTCACCATCAGAGTCTTTGCTTAATTGATCAACAGTACCTTCTAATGTAGACACACGTTGTTTCAATGCTTCAACTTCGTTACGTAATGATGGATCTTTCAACTCATCATATAATGTAGCAACTGGGTTAGTGAAAGTTAAGCTTTCTTTATCACGTGAACCCAGAGTAAACTCTAAACCACCATAAACTTGTGAGAATTTACCTTTGTAGTCTGTACGAGCAGGACCGTAAAGTAAGTTGTCATCAGTGAAGTTCATTGTGTAACCTAAGTTCAAGGCAACAACTTCAGATAATTTGAATTTAACACCAACTCCTACAGGGATAAAACCTGAAAGTTTGTAATCTTTGTCACCAGTAGCTTCACGATCTCCGAAGATTTCTTCACCCCAGTTACCTTTTTGGTCATAAACTACAGAACCTGAGAAATCATTTCCTGAATATTGTACAGGGTTAGATGCTAATACTCCTAAACCTACTTTTGCGTAGAAGTTAACTGCATTTTCTCTTCTTAAGAAATCGATAGTACCTAATTGGAATACACCGTTTAAGCTAGCTGCCCAGTTTACGTCAACCTCAGCAGAAGTAGCTCCTCTACTGTTTTCTATAGCAGGACCTGATACATCGTGGTTGTAAGTTTTGATTTTACCACGGTTTCCTTCTAATTCTAAACCGAATAGGTGTGAGAATTGTTTACGTACAGTTAAACCATAGTACTCACCTACTTTATTTTGGAAGTAACCAACTTTTTGTCCAAATGGGTTAGAACCACCAGTGATTGCTCCTGGAGTAGTGATACCACCTTGAACACCGATCGACCATGTTCTGTATTGTGATCTACCACCAAATACAGTTGGAGTCTGAGCTTGCGCAGTTTCAGCGAAACCTAAAGCGGCTACTAAAGATGCTGCAACAGCTGTTTTTTTAATTGTAGAATAGTTCATACTCTTGTTTTTAAGGTTATTAAAATTTTTAATTGTTTTCACTTTAATCAAATTTAACATAACTTAACAATAACGATGCCAAAATGATTTGGCTTCTCAGAAAAATTATGATCACTAATATTTCGCCGTACTTGCCAGTAAAATACCGGCATAAAAGTATATATATTATTTAGAACAGCAAAATATTTCTATTATTTTTACCTGTATAACGATAAAAATACAAAGGCTGTAGCATTAATGCTACATTACAGGATGTAGTGAATTATAGCTAAAGTTATTCCACCAAGCACCGCGCTAACGGGAATAGTTAGTACCCACGCCCATAAAAGGCTTATGGTCACGCCCCATCGTACTGCAGATACTCGTTTTACTACGCCAACGCCAATGATAGCTCCGGTAATAGTATGGGTTGTAGATGCTGGAATACCGAAATGCTCCGTAACACCTAGTGTAATCGCCCCTGCGGATTCCGCTGCAACCCCTTCAAGCGGTGTTACCTTCGTAATTTTTGTACCCATGGTTTTAACGATTTTCCAACCCCCACTCATTGTTCCTAATGCGATAGCGAGGTAACAGGAAAGCGGTACCCAGTTTGGCATGGATTCAAAATTAGGGATGATTTGTTCCGCGATTAAAGCAGTAGCAATGATACCCATTACTTTTTGGGCGTCATTACCTCCGTGTGCAAAACTTAATCCTGCCGACGATATTAACTGACATACCTTAAACCATTTCTCAGCGACCGATGGCCTCGCTCGTTTGGCGAGGTTCATAATCAGGATAGTTATAACTACGGAGAAAAACATCCCGATGATTGGCGCCAGTACAATAAAGGAAACCGTTTTTAAAATCGCACTGTTATTTATTGCATCAAAAGGGTTAACCCCTTGAATTACCGCGAAAGCCATCCCGGATCCTGCGAACCCTCCGATTAGGGTGTGAGAGGAGCTAGATGGTATACCGTAGTACCAAGTAAATAAATTCCATGAAATAGCGGCGACTAGCCCTGCAAATATTACCTCGAGGGTGATGTATTCGTCAAGAACTGTTTTTGCGATTGTGTTAGCTACCTTATGGTCCGTAAAATAAAAATAAGCAGCGAAGTTAAATATCGCGGCCCATAGTACAGCCATAAACGGTGTTAAGACTTTTGTAGATACGATCGTTGCGATGGAGTTTGCAGCGTCGTGAAAACCATTGATGTAATCAAATGCTATCGCTAGGACAACAACGACGATCAATAATGTTGAAATCATCATACGAGTTAAGCTTTCTTTAATTGTAAATTAAGCATTCTTAACTAAAATACTTTCCAATACGTTTGCCACGTCTTCACATTTGTCTGTAGCATCTTCCATGGCAGAAAGAACTTCTTTAGTTTTGATTAGCGTAATCGCGTCTTTTTCGAATTCGAAAAGTTCGCCCACTGCTTTGTCAAAAATATAATCTGCTTTGTTCTCAACACTATTAATGCGAACGCAAGAATCTGTGATATTACGGATGTTTTTTAAATCTTTTAATTCGTTAAGTGCTGTTGCGACATGCACCGTAGCCTCCGCGATGAGATCTGTAATTTCTTTCATTGCTGTGCTCGCGTTTACGACTTTATAAAGTTCCATGCGATTGGAAGCCCCATAGATAAAATCCGCTACATCGTCAAGCGAGCTAGCGAGTGCATGGATATCCTCACGGTCAAATGGAGTGATAAAGTTTTTTCCAAGCTCCAAATGAATTTGATGTGTGATATTATCGCCTTGATGCTCAAGCTCTTCTAGTATTTTATTCAATTCAGCACGTTTAGCAGGATCTGTAGTATTTACCATCTCTTGCAGTTTTTTTGCCATTTCGATTAAATTTGCCCCGGCTTGTTCAAACAACGGGAAAAACTTTTTATCCTTCGGGACGAAGTACTGAAAAATGCTATTTAATGACATAGTTTTAAAATTTATGCAAATTTATGAATGATATGTTAAGTTAATGTTAACTTTTTGGTTGAAATCTTTATTGGCTTAAATTTTTTATGTGCTTGCTAACGTAAATCCGAATGTTGTGCCTAACCCCTCTGTACTGCGCGCATGAACATTTTGTTCGTGCGCTTCGATGATATGCTTGACTATTGCTAGACCCAGTCCGGCTCCCCCGATATCACGGGAACGGCTTTTGTCGGCTCTGTAAAAGCGTTCAAATACACGGGGGAGTGTTTTTTCATCAATCCCATGCCCGTTGTCGGTTACCTCGACAAGTATCTGATCAAGTAAGGTGAATACAGATATAGACGTCTTCCCATTTTTTTTACCGTATTTGATTGAGTTGACGATAAGGTTCGTTAATACCTGCTGGATACGCTTTCTGTCCGCTTTTACGTAGACGGGGTGATTCGCTTTTCCTTTGAATTTTAGTTCTATATTATTTGTTTTGGCTTTTCCTTCTAAATCTTCGATGCATTCTTTTATTAAAGAAACGATATCAAAACGCTCCATGGTGAGCGAGATAATTCCAGTTTCTAGTTTTGATATCTCCTCTAAATCTTGAATAAGGTAGCTTAATCTGTCGAGATTACGTGATGCTTTTTCAAGAAAGCTTTTCGCGATCTCTGGGTCTTCGTCAATGACGCCGTCTTGTAGGGTTTCAATATAACCTTGAGTCGCAAATAATGGCGTCTTAAATTCATGCGAAATATTAGACAGGAACTCCTTTCGGAACTGCGCTTGTTCTTTTAATTTACTTATTTCAGAGGCTTTTTGTTTTGCCCAGTCGCGTACTTCACGTTCCGCGTCAGCGAGGGGGTCATCGTTTATTTGATCTCCCAAAGCATTTCTTAGCTCTTTACCGAGCTTTAGGTTATGAATTAGCTTATATACGTTCCGTATGCGTTTATACACGAACTTTTCGAATAGATTTAACAAGGCGACAAAGCTGAGGGCACTTGTAGCGATAAAAATCAGTAATGCAATCTGGAAGCTCGCGCGATGGTAGAAGTCCGTGAAACCAACTAGCAGGCCAATACTTAAGGCGATTAATAATGTGAAAACTTTGAAGTTCATTGTGTGCTCTGTAATCAGAGCCTAAATTAACATTCCTATTTTAAATTAATGTTAAATACGTGCGATTATCGTCTTTGCACCAGTAACTTTGTCCCCGATGTTAACGTCTATTTTCGTTCCGAGAGGTAAAAATAGATCGACTCTTGAACCGAACTTAATAAATCCGAACTCCTCACCTTGTGTGACCTGATCTTCTTCTTTGACATACCAAACGATCCGCCGTGCCATAGCGCCTGCAATCTGACGAAACAATACCTCAATTCCGTTCGCATTTTTTACCACTACAGTCGTTCGTTCATTATCTGTAGAGGATTTTGGATGCCAAGCGACGAGAAACTTACCTGGGTGATATTTGAAGTAAGTAACAATACCGCTGATCGGGTTTCTGTTTACATGAACATTAATGGGAGACATAAATATCGATACCTGTATACGACGGTCCTGAAAGTATTCAGTTTCCTCGGTTTCTTCGATCACCACAACTTTACCATCTGCTGGACACAGGACGATACGGTCGTCCGGTGTTGTTTGTTTGGAAGGGCTACGGAAAAATTGCAAAATAGTGATTACCAGGAATGCTGATAGCAGATATAAAAACCACTTCAGATAGTCTGGCGCATTATAGTAGTCTGCCAGTGCATTGATGATAAGTACAACAAGTACGACAATTGCCAGGCTAGTATATCCTTCTTTGTGGAATTTCATGTCTTTGTTTTTTGCAAATATAAGATATTCGTTGAATTTCCTCTATGGTTGTTTTTACCTTTCAACACTAAAACTATGGAAATTAGGGGATCCTTGTGCATTAATGTTAAGAATTCCCGAAACCTTAAGCTTATCCTCGATAGGCTTTCCTTCTGCATCCAACGTAGGAAAATAGTAAGGTATTTCTTTTATCAATTCTACAATCCACTGATCCAGTCTTTCATTTTTTGTTTTTTTACTGAAATTTATCCCGCTTGGCATGCCATCTTTGTCTAGGGTTACATTATAGGAAATCAAATACTCCGTATTGGTAAGGCCAGCCGTAATCTCTTTTGTGTCAAGACTCATGCTGTTGAATTTATCGCCAAGATAGGCGTCGAATCCACTATATGCATCGAATGTACAGGGTTTATAGACGATGCGTTCTGCTGTTTCGAAATGGTTCGTGGGTAAAATGCTGAACGGAGCCTGGAGTGGTTTTGCAGCCATTAGATTATAGCCCTCGGTCATGATACCTTGGTCATTAAATATTTCTTCGGCGAAAAGTTCACGGTTTTTTTTGTTGTCAGTAACCGTCGTTGTCCAATATCCTGTTGGTATACCATTTTTGATTCGCCCTTTGCGAATAAAGTAAGGATAGCCAAATTCGTTATAAAACTCGAAAGGCATCTTAAACTCATAAATACCCTTTCCAGCAATAACTTCCTGTTTACCTCGGCGGTCCCAAAAATCAGCCAATGTTACCATGGTACTGTCGTAGTTGACTGTAAGCATCGGTTTTCCATCTGGATAGTAATATTTCCAGTCTCCGGTAGGCTTATTTTCTTTAAATGTACAAGTCCATTTTGTCGTTCCGTTTGGATGATACGCGGTAAACAGGCCGTCTTTTACACCCTCATTGTAGTTTCCTGTTAATATTAAGGTCCCCGAACGGTTGAAATCTTTGAATTCGCCGTGGAACACATTTTTATCAACGATGAATGCGGACACACGCTCGATAGCTTTAAATTCGCAGTTTTTGTCCACTAGAAAATAGTGATCGTCAAAATAAAACCTAACTAGCCCCGACGGGGCATTTTCAAATAAGGTATCTCGTTTTGTGCCCGTATTTTCTACTTGAGAAAATGTAATTAATGCGGTGTTCAGCAGTAATATGAATGTACAGATCGTTTTTACCATATCCTCGATATTAATGTGCTTCTAACCAGTTTTTACCTTTTCCTACCTCAACTTCGATTGGGACTTTTAGTGTAATTGCATTTTGCATCCTTGATCTTATCAGTTCTGTAAATTGCTCAACTTCTCCCTCTGGAACGTCGAATACAAGCTCATCATGCACTTGCATTATCATTTTTCCGAGGAGTTTTTTTCGGGTAATGTCGTTTTGTATATTAATCATTGCTACTTTGATTAGGTCAGCGGCCGACCCTTGAATAGGTGCGTTGATAGCGTTGCGCTCTGCGAAACCACGGACAGTCATATTCGCAGAATTAATGTCTCGTAGATAGCGACGACGATTGAGGATTGTCTCGACGTATCCTTTTGCTTTTGCGGTCTCGATTACCGTAGACATATAGTTCCGAATTCCCGTATATTGAGCGAAGTATTGTTCAATTATAGCTGCAGCTTCTTTGCGAGGGATACCAAGGCTTTGTGAAAGTCCGAATGCCGATTGCCCGTATATGATGCCGAAATTAACGGCTTTCGCATTACGGCGCTGTTCTGAGGTAACTTCGTCAAGAGCGATTCCATAAACCCGTGCCGCTGTCGCGCGGTGGATATCATGACCTGCGCGGAATGCTTCAAGCATGTTCTCGTCCTTGCTAAGTTCCGCGATAATACGTAGTTCGATCTGTGAGTAATCCGCAGAAATCAAAACATTGCCTGAATTTCTCGGAATAAATGCCTTGCGGACTTCTCGACCTTTCTCGGTGCGTATAGGTATGTTTTGCAAATTGGGGTTAGTGGAGCTTAATCGGCCTGTAGCTGCTACAGCTTGATTGTATGAGGTATGTATGAGGGTTGTTTCTGTATTTATCAATGTCGGCAGTGCATCTACATAGGTCGATTTCAATTTTTGCATCTGACGGAATTCAAGGATGTCTTGCACTATATCGGATTTATTCGCTAACGCCAAGAGCACATCCTCACCAGTTTTATACTGTCCGGTTTTGGTCTTTTTTGCTTTTGGGTCGAGCTGTAA
>NZ_JABMCQ010000084.1 GCF_013179575.1 Sphingobacterium shayense
AAAGAGCGATGGAAGTTTCGCTGAATTTGTATGCCGAACACGAGTTTAATGCCTCAACATTTACTGCCCGGGTTATTGCAGGAACTGGTTCTGATATGTATTCGTGCATTTCGGGTGCTATTGGGGCTCTCCGTGGACCGAAGCATGGTGGGGCTAATGAAGTGGCCTTTGAGATCCAAAGTCGCTATTCCAATGCGGAAGAAGCAGAAGCAGACATTCGGAAGCGGTTAGCGAGTAAGGAGGTGGTAATCGGTTTTGGACATCCTGTATATACTATTTCAGATCCAAGAAATCAAGTGATAAAAGAGGTCGCTAGGGAACTCTCCGAAGAAGCTGGAGATATGACACTTTACTCCATTGCTGAGCGACTTGAAAAGGTTATGTGGGAAGAAAAACGCATGTTCCCAAATTTAGACTGGTACTCAGCAGTTTCTTATCACCTGATGGGAATTCCGACAGCAATGTTTACACCTTTATTTGTGTTAGCAAGAATTACAGGATGGTCGGCTCATGTATTTGAACAACGTGAGGATGGAAAGATTATAAGACCAAGTGCGAACTATGTCGGTCCAGAGAACAGAGCATTCATTCCTCTTCACGGCCGCTATTAACGATATAAAAAGGATCGACGAATACACATTATTATATGACAACTCAAATTTCTAACGAAAGAACATCTCCTGATCAGGTATTAGTGGATATTGTAGATTACGTACAGAATTATAAAATAGAAAGTGAACTTGCGTTACATACAGCATATTATTGTTTCTTAGATACAATAGGCTGTGGTTTTGAAGCGCTTACTTATCCTGCTTGCACAAAGCTGCTCGGACCAGTAGTGCCCGGCACTGTTGTACCCAACGGTTCTCGTGTACCGGGCACTTCTTTTCAGCTCGATCCTATCCAAGCGGCGTTCAACATCGGAACAATAATTCGATGGTTAGATTTCAATGACACGTGGCTTGCGGCAGAATGGGGACATCCATCAGATAACTTAGGAGGCATATTAGCCACCGCCGATTGGTTGAGCCGGAGTAACGTTTCCGCAGGCTTATCATCTATAAAATGTGGGCAGCTTTTACAAGCCATGGTTTTAGCTCATGAAATACAAGGGGTTCTTGCTTTAGAAAATTCTTTTAATAAAGTTGGACTGGACCATGTTATCTTAGTCAAAGTTGCCTCAACCGCTGTCACGGGAAAGTTGTTAGGATTAACTAGAGAACAATTAATCAATGCGGTATCACTTGCGTTTGTTGACGGACAAGCGTTGCGGACTTATCGGCACGCGCCAAACACTGGAAGTCGAAAATCGTGGGCGGCAGGTGACGCTACCTCACGGGGTGTTCGTTTGGCTCTGATCGCAAAGACAGGGGAAATGGGCTATCCGTTGGTATTAAGTACGCCGACTTGGGGTTTTTATGACGTATTGTTTGACGGTCGGCCGTTTGTGTTTCAACGTTCTTATGGATCCTATGTAATGGAAAATATTTTGTTTAAAATCTCTTTTCCAGCGGAGTTTCATGCACAGACGGCTGTGGAAGCGGCTATGACACTATATCGACAGCTGGCGCAAATGGGACGAAATTTTGAGGATATTAAAAGCATTTCTATACGCACGCACGAGGCGGCGATTCGAATCATTGACAAGAAAGGTCCTTTGCACAATCCTGCGGATAGAGATCATTGTATCCAGTATATGGTTGCAATTCCGCTGATTTTTGGTAGGCTGACTGCGGCAGATTATGAAAATGATATTGCTGCGGACCCACGAATTGATCGACTGCGGGACAAAATAAAATGTGAAGAAGATCCGTGTTTTACAAAAGATTACCATGATCCAGCTAAACGTGCGATTGCAAATGCACTTACGGTAACATTAAATGATGGTACTCGTCTACATGAAGTAATAGTTGAATTTCCGATCGGGCACCCACGGCGACGTAGTGAAGGAATACCTTTGTTGCTTGATAAATATCGGTTAAATCTTTCAAGGATTTTTTCAGATGAACAACAGACTCAGATCTGGAATGCAACCGAATCCTATGAAGAATTCATAAAGCTTGATGTGCATGCGCTTGTTGATTTGATGCAAACGGAAGGTTGAGCAAATTATTAATTTGATCGGTCGAACGGGACGTTCGGAATAAACTTATTATAAAAAGTGAAGTTCTTTGATGCAAGATCCGATAATACGGAGGGAATATTCCATTGGTCTCCTGAATTTTGAAAAGCATTACACTGCGCTACAAACCTTTGTATTCCTATTTGATCGATATAGCTAAATACGCCTCCCGTCTGAGGGGGGTATCCAACTCCCAGTATAGAACCAATATCTCCGTCGATTGCTTTGGTTAAGATGCCTTCATTTAGACAGCGGAAGCTATCAAGTGCCATGACATTTAGCAGCCTATTTTTAACTTGATCGTTCGGATATGTGTTGTTAGATGAGGGGAGATCAGGATCTATCCAGATCGTTTTTGCGCTGGTCGTAGCGTCGTAATCGTATAAACCACTTCCGCTTTTTTTACCATTTCTACCAAGGCTTGTTAGTTTCTCTAGGTAGCTATAACAACGCCGTTGAGAGGAGTGTATTGCTGGCATTTGATTATAGACATGCATCATAAGATCTAGAGAGATTTCGTCAAGTACGGCTAGAGGTCCGACAGCGAATCCTGCTTCACGGGATGCCTTTTCTATCTGCATGCCTGGGATACCTTCGAGAAGCATTGTAATCGCCTCTAAAATATAGTTAAAGAAGATTCTTGAGGTGAAGAATGCAGGCCCATCATTTACTACTATTGGTATTTTGTTCAACTGATAGGCAATTTGTACAGCTTTAATTATCGTTTCTTCATTCGTGTCTTCTCCCCTGATAATTTCCACTAGTTGCATTTTGTCAACTGGAGAGAAGAAGTGCATACCCAAGTAACATTCCGGGCGTTGCATTGCCTTGGAGAGAATAGATATTGGTATTGAAGTAGTATTGGTCGCAAAGATGCCAGCAGGGTTTAAGTAGCCTTCATTTTCGTTTGTGATTTCAGCTTTTAAATTTTTGTCTTCAAATATCGCTTCGATAATTAGCTCCGAGCCGTCTAGTTGATCGTAACTAGCAGTTGGATATATACGTTCTAGGATTTCCTTCTGTTGTTGGAGGGTTATCTGGTTGAGTTGAACTTGCTTGTTTGTAATTTTATGTGCGTATTGTTTACCTTCCTGCGCAGCATTTAAGTTGATATCGCAAAGAATAGCGGTGATTCCCGATTTAGCAGCTTGAAAGGCAATGCCGGCTCCCATCATACCTGCACCAATTACACCAATTTTGTTGATAGTCAAAGGCGTTTTTGGCTTATGCAGCGTCACCGCTTGATTTATACCTATATAGCGGCTTCGTAGCATAGATAGTGCCTGGGGGGTGGTCCATGCTTTACTGAAGAGTTCAGCCTCTAGTAATAAAGCATCTTTAATTGGTAGGCCAAGACTCCGCTTTACAACGTTGATGCAAGCGTTTATGCCTAGGTTTAACATATTTGTGCGCTTGCTTATAAACGCACTCGCTTGCTCAAGCTGGTCTTCGTCAATTTCTAGCGACCGTTGGCCGCGTAGCGCTATTTGTTCTTTACTGATTTCAGCATAGTTTTCGATACAGTCGACAATAGTTATTACAGGGTCTTGGCTTCTGGGTATTAACTGATTGATGATTCCGTGTTGATAACCCTCCTGAGCGGAATATTTAACACCCTGCGTTAGCAGCGGTATAGCTATTTCAGGACCAAGTAGTCGAGCGGTAACGATGGTTCCGCCAAATCCTGGAAATATTCCGTAATTCGGTTCTGCGAATCCGATCTCGATATCTTCGAAAGCAATTCTATAAGTCGCCCATAGCATAATTGACAGCACCGTATTTTGACAAGACTTATCCAAGAATCCGATTATTGGTTTTTTTGCACTTTGAAAGATCGTCGAGGATAGTACCAACTCGGAGAGCTTGCTATAGAAATCGCTATTATCTTCAGCAACTTCGTATAATTCCGTATAATCAACATCTTCTATCGGTGGGCTATACACAATTCCCTGCGTCTCTCTGTTTGTTATTAATTCAGTTGTGAGCTCCATAAATTGTTTTAATTTATCGAAAAGTCGATCTATGGATAGTGGGGCGATTGTACGAGGTTTTATCCAGTAGATATTGGGGGCTATTTGCTGAATGTCAAAATATTGAGTAGCGCGATTGTGCATGACTTTGAATTTAGTTGTTCAATAATTTCTGTTCCTCAGGGGATTGATTAAGATGGTGACTCGATTTTACCCTTATTTTGTGCGTTGATTTTGGAGTCGTATTCAATTCGATCAATTTCCATTTTGGCAATAATTTCCAGCATGATTTCCGAAGTGCCGGCGATGATCGTTCCTACACGTACGTCTCTATATAATCGTGCGATTTTATAATCTTCCGTAAACCCATACCCACCAAACAACTGTAAACACTGATGTGCAATTTTAATAGCGAGTTCACTGGCTTGTAATTTAGCGATCGAACACTCTTTGACCGCATACGTCCCTTGTTGTTGTAGATCGCAGCAGTAGCGGTTGTATGCTCTACATACCTCTATGTCTGCAACCATCTGCGCGATACGATGGCGAACGACTTGAAAATCCTGTAATCTGTGACCGAACGCCTCTCGCTGCTGAATGTAGTCAAGCGTATATTGCAATGCAGAATCCGCCATGCTCAGCGAATAAATCGCGGTAGTTAATCGCTCAAGTTGCAGGCCACCCATTAAATATTTAAACCCTTCACCCTCTAGTCCAATCAAGTTTTCGATAGGCACCTTGACCTGATCGAATGCAAGTTCTGCCGTGTCCGAGGCATACCAACCCATTTTTCGAATCTTGTTCGCCCGTATCCCCTTGGCATTTTTATCGATCAACAGAAGCGTTATTCCTCGACTACCTTTCTGTTTGTCCGTCTTTACTGCAGTGATAAAAAAATCACCATAATATCCGTTGGTGATAAAGGTTTTTGACCCGTTCACTATAAAGTGATCTCCACAGCGCTCGGCGTAAGTTTTCATGTTTTGAATGTCTGACCCTGCACCAGGTTCTGTAATTGCAACTGCACTCACCATGTCTCCGGAAAGGACAGGTGTCAAATACTTTTGTTTTATTGGCTCAGAGGCGTGTTTTAAGAGATAGGGTGCAGACATATATTGAATAACAAGCGCCGCTATACTGAATCCGCCAGAGAAGCATTTAGAAATCTCTTCGCAGAAGATCATCGAATAATAGAAATCTAAATCTGCCCCTCCATATTCCGGTGGATAATTAATCCCCATAAAACCCATGGCACCCATTTTCTTCCAGATGTCTCTGTTGATCTGCTCTTGCTCCTCCCAGGTGTTTATATTTGGTAAAACTTCTTTTCGAATAAACGCTCGTAAAGTTTCCCGAAATACCTGATGCTCTTCTGTAAGCTGTGTTGCATGCATGTGTACCTTTTTTGTAGTTTTACTATGTGCCCAACGACCAATAAATGTGTTGCGGTATAGAAACGAATTTAATATAATTCGTTGATTATATGATTATTTTAAGTGTTAATTTTTATGTTTCGCACCTTCTATAGCAGAGGAACAGGATACAGGATTAATTTGGCAATTGCGGTTCGTTTAGAGCAATTATTGCCAATTGTGTATCTTTACAGAGGCGCTAGGTTAAGTCCTCGGCGTAATATTTTGTGCTGACCATTACTGTGGCACAAAGTAGAAAATGTTATAAACTCAATTTCTAAGATATGGTAAAGCGAATATTTATTGTCGCAGCAAAAAGAACGGCTATCGGTAGATTTGGGGGAGGCCTATCATCGCTATCGGCCACTCAGTTGGGGAGCCATGCAATATCGGGGCTTTTAGATGGGGCGTCTATACCGTCAACAGAGATTCAAGAGGTATTAATGGGTTGCGCGTTACAAGCAGGGGTCGGTCAGGCCCCCGCGCGCCAGGCCGCGCGTTTTGCAGGCTTGCCAGATCACGTGCCGGCCACTACCATTAATAAAGTATGTGCTAGTGGAATGAAAGCCGTCGCATTCGCATGCCAGTCTATTCTACTTGGTGATGTACATACAGCTATTGCTGGGGGAATGGAATCCATGAGTCAAGTTCCCTTTTATGTACCTGCGCTGCGGTGGGGAGCAAAATATGGAGATCAATCACTCGTGGACGGGTTACAGTATGATGGCCTTGTTGATGTGTATAACCGTCAGGCGATGGGCAATTTTGGAGATCTATGTGCCCAACGCTATGAAATTGATAGGACCGCGCAAGACGACTATGCAATTTCATCCTATCAATTAGCGCAAAGAGCTTGGGCGCAGGGTAAATTCTCTGCCGAAGTAACACCTATACGTTTAAAAAATCGCCAAGATGAAATTCTTGTCGATCGGGACGAAGAATATTTACAAGTCGATTTTGATAAGCTTAGAGGATTGAGAGCTGCATTCTCGCTTGACGGATCGGTAACAGCAGGAAATGCCTCTACTCTTAGTGATGGTGCCGCTGCATTACTTTTAATGAGTGAAGATCGTGTGCAAGCTATGGAACTAAGTCCTTTGGCGGAAATTGTTGCTTATGCGGATGTGGAACAGGCACCGGAATGGTTTACTACGAGTCCTAGTGTAGCGACAGAGAAAGTTCTTGAGAAAGCAGGACTGCAGCTGTCCGATATTGACTATTTTGAGTTTAATGAAGCTTTTTCTGTCGTCCCTTTAGTGAATGCACAAATTTTAAATATCCCTAGGGAAAAGATTAACGTATATGGTGGGGCCGTATCGCTCGGTCACCCTCTAGGCTGTTCTGGAGCACGGATTCTAGTAACATTGTCTAGTATATTACAACAGGAGAGAGCTACTTATGGTCTGGCCGCAATTTGTAATGGTGGAGGTGGTGCCTCCGCAATAATATTGAAACGGGTAGAAAAATAGCGATTCAATTTTGATGTAGAAAAAATCCCGAGGGAACGGAACCCTCGGGACCAAACTAAACCACATTTTAAACCTAAACTCTATGAATAATAATACGATAACGCATGGTTTGTTCTATTGTTTTAGAAAAGTTTAAATAATTCGCAAATAAGGAAGCCTGCATCGATGCAGGCTCCTACTAACTAAACTAAACTAAACAAACAATATTTTCGAGTTTTAGGTGGAAGAGATTGTTATTCCCCGTAGGAAGTAACTACCTCACTTATCTTCCAGCCGTCACCCGTGTGGTTTAAGGTGAGGTAATCTACCCTAGTAAAATTTTTGAACTTCATCGTTGTTTTTGCAAAACAAGCTTTGCCATTTTCGTCAAGTATTTGATAGCTGGTTTCGCAGTTGTATTGCAAACCTTTATTTTTATCTAGAAATTTAGCGTACTCTTTTTTGTTAAATGTATGCCCGTTGGCTACATTTTGATACTTGAAATCATCGGCGAAAAGAAAATTATTCAAATCAACAGTACCTACAGTGGTTACCTCGACATAGGATGCTATAATTTTGGACGATGTAAAGTTCTTCGCTGGATTAGGTTTGTCGATTGCGAAGGCACTGAATGAGGTGATCATAATAATTGCTGCTGCGATTGTCGCGATTGATTTTTTCATGGCTCTTAAGGTTTTTAATCTTGTTAAATATTCTAGTTCCTTTTTATCCTTATTTGATATTTCAAAGGTAGGACGAAGGTCTTAAACGCTGAATAGGAATTAGATTAACTGACAGGTTTTCTCGGTAAATGACGATATGATCTCGGTGAATAGTTTGATCTAATGTTTTTGAAGTTGCGATAACTTCAAACCGCCAAGATTCTGTAGTTGAGTAAATGTTGGGGACATTCAGATATTTAGTTTTTTGCCGGCTGCTGGACGTTATTTTTAATCTTACTCGGTTGGAGGATTTTTACAAAAAAGGTTAAAATAAAAATGAAGCCTATATTGCTACAGACTTCACCTAACTTAATTAAACTAAACAAACAATTTTTTGATTTCCGTCGGTTTGTGACCGATTACTCTTGATAAGAAGTAACAATTTTGCTCACTTTCCAACCTTCTTCGGTTTGGTTTAACGTGAGGTAGTCAATACGAGTGAAATTTTTAAATTTCATCGTTGTTTTCGCAAGACATGCTTGCGCATTTTCGTCAAGTATTTCATAGCTCGCCTCACAGTCGTATTGCAAGCCTTTGTTTTTCTCTAAAAATTTAGTGTATTCTTTTTTGTTAAAGGTACCGCTATTGGCTACATTCTGATATTGGAAATCATCTGCAAATAGGAACTTGTTCATCTCTACACTTCCTAAGGTTGCAACCTCAATATATGTATCGATAATTTCGGCGGATTTGAAAGCGATTAGCGGATTTCCTTTGTTGTCTGCGAATGCACTGAATGAGGTGATCATTATAATTGCTGCTGCGATTGTCGCGATTGATTTTTTCATGACTCTTAGGGTT
Source organism: Sphingobacterium shayense (assembly GCF_013179575.1). Classification (GTDB taxonomy): domain Bacteria; phylum Bacteroidota; class Bacteroidia; order Sphingobacteriales; family Sphingobacteriaceae; genus Sphingobacterium; species Sphingobacterium shayense. The sequence goes on from NZ_JABMCQ010000084.1 coordinate 8,476, forward strand.
TTTAATGTTATTAAATATTTTAATTTTTTGTTTTTCTTTATTTGGTATTTCAAATGTAGATCAATGTACCTAAGTGCCGAATAGGATTTAGATTAATTGACAGGTTTTCTCGGTAAATGACAATATGATCTCGGTGAATATTTTTCGCGCGTCTCTTAAAAATGAATAATCCTGAAGCGGGGAGCTCCAGGATTATTACTACTAACCAATTATTAACCTAAATTATGAATTACCAGAAAATGTGCAAACGGTGTGCCCAACTCATAGGTCAACAAAATTGTTAACATAATTTAACGATTTAGCAACCCTATCCTATACTAATGGTTCGTTCGGGGTGTTCCTCATATTTTATAGGGAGTTTGTTTTTGCAGAAAATAGGACAGTTCGGTGGGTAATTGTAAGTAGCCAGAACGAAAAATCCTGAAGCGGGGAACTTCAGGATTTTCTAACTAACCAATATTAACCTAATTTATGAATGTTCATCTATTTGCAAATTGTATGCCGACGCGCTGACAAACAATCATCATTAACAGAAATTAACTATTTAGTGCGTTTTTTTATGGTTTGCCATTCCTTACAAGACTACGGTTGATCTGGAATCGATATAATCTGCGTTCGAATTAAAATAAATGACAAAAAATTGAAGGCGAAAATTATCTTTGTACCCGTATCCCTGAACCAAAGCGTTTAGAACACTTTATTTCGTCTAAATATTCACGAAGCATATGAATTTTAACAAACGATCGTTTCTAACTATAATTGTATTAGTGATTTTATTTAATGCAGACCTAGGTGCGAGATGTTCGAAGGGGGAGCTTTCTTATCTATCGCTTAACAGCGTACAAGAAAAAATGTACGTCAAGGCCGATAGTTTATATAAGGTTGTGAAAATTATCGATGGTGACACTTTTTGGGTGCAAAATAGTTCAAGGCGATTTAAAGTTCGATTAATAGGAGTCGACGCTCCCGAAACACGTAATTCACAATACAAGAAACGAGGATACTACGCCGAAGAAGCCAAAGAGTTTGTTCGTCGGCTGACCGAAGATAAATTTGTTCGACTTGAATATGATGTGCAAACCATAGATAGATATCAACGTGACTTAGCTTATGTGTATTTGGAAGACGGTACTTTCTTGAATGCAGTCCTGCTTCGAAGTGGTTATGCAATTGTAGCGACCTTCCCTCCAAACGTACGCTACACAGAATATTTTTTAAAACTACAGAGAGAAGCAAGAGATAGGAAAGTCGGTCTCTGGGTACACTAACCTCTCGATTTTTTTTATTTGCAAATGTTTTATGGTACGACCTTTAAGGTCACTACATAAATGTAAATCGATTTCAAAATCACATTGCGAATAAAATACGTTTAACAGTTGTTGGGAACAATTGATCCTGGTTGGTATAGTAAATCTCAACGAATAGACTTTACCGATTAGCATTCCTTCATAAAGTGGGGCTGAGATTCACGTACCCGTATTTTTTTTGTATAATAATAATTGACTATGACCGGAAATAACTTATTCGTAATTACTGGTGGGCCAGGTGTTGGAAAGACATCGTTGATCAACGCGTTGGAGTCCAAGGGCTTTCAGGTTGTTCCTGAAGCGGCCCGAAAAATAATTAAAGAGCAGATGCGAATCAAAGGCGAGTGCCTTCCTTGGAAGAATAAAGCACATTATGCCGAATTAATGCTGGATTTATCTATGCGGGACTATAGAAATATAGCGGGCGAACCCATATCCGAAGCAATATTTTTTGATCGCGGAATATTGGACACTGTTTGCTATATGACTATGGAGGCTATACCAATTCCCGAGGCGTTAAGTAATATATTAAAAACTTTTCGCTACAATAACAAAGTATTTATACTCCCGCCTTGGCGAGAAATATACGAAACCGATAATGAAAGAAGACAAACATGGTCGGAAGCGATTTTCACTTTCGGTAAAATGAAGCAAACTTATCAAGATTATGGTTATGAAGTAATAGAAGTCCCTAAGGGAAATATTGAACAACGATGTAAATTTGTAGAACATGAAATTCAATAATTTTTGCTATTTACTCTTCGGGCGATAAGCGCTGGAATGTGCTGCTAATATGACTAGCCATTCAATTATTGAAATTTACTGGTTATTCATAGCTTTAAAAATTCATTGTTTATATTCTGCAATTCTTCTTCTTTTAGCTTGAAATCAAGTGCCTGTCCGTTAGCAATTGCTTGCTTCACATATGCGCATCCTGCTAAAACAATACTGATTCCCGGTTGAAGCATGGTTCAGTTCAAAGCTAGTTGTGAAAGAGTACCGCCGTTGCTATCTGCTATTAGTTCAAGGACGTGCAGAAAGAGTTTTACTTTTTCGAGGTTAAATTGATAAAAATATTCGTTTCGGTGTTCATTGTCTTTTAGCTGGCTTCCCTGGAAGTATTTTTCCCGTCAACAAACCAAGTTCCATTGGACTGTATACAATGATTCCCAATTCGTTTTCTAGTGCATAAGGCAGTAAATCACCGTTAATCTCGCTATTTAACATACTGTAGGAAACCCTGGTTGCTTGCTAATTTTATAGTTGGAAGCAGCTTTTAGTTGATCTATGCTGTAATTGCTTATTCCCGCCGCACGAATTTTGCCTAGTTGTACCAGTAATTCCATTGCTTCCATGTTTTGCCGATAGATGTTGACCTGTCAGGTCTGGCTTCCACATCTTTAATAATAATTGGTTTAGCTGCATATTTGTAAACAGGGATTCTCTTTTCGCTTTCTTCGGCATCGAAGACAAACTCACCCTTTGTCCCCAACTAAACCGAATTTGGTTAACAACGGAATATTGCTTCGGCTTTTACCTTTAATTGCCTCCTCAATGACTTCTTTGCTTAAGCTGAAGTCTGTTAACGGAACGGTATCAACATTGGTCATACCATGATCCAATGAAGCATGTATAGAGTCTATAGAATCTTTTTTATCGTGGCCTCCCCACATATTTTCTCCAGTTGCGAATGCACCATGTGTAATAGCAGACACTTTTAGAAGTGTATTCCTACTGTTCTGCATTCCGTGTTATTTAGTTTTTATATTTTTTTTGTTAGAATAATTGTTGGTTGCTCTTGTAGTTTTGTTACGATTAGTTCGCCAAATGCCTTGATGTAGGGTTGCTCATTGTGAATCGCTAAACCTTCTTTGTTTTTCCATATTTCGTGGAAAATGAATAGATTTTGATCTTCGAGGCTCTGGTGCAGATTATATAGTTCACATGCATCTTCCTTTTTTGTTTGATATACCATATCTTGCAATATTACGGCAACTTCGTCACGGAATTCCTCTTTAACTTTAATAAAGGCTGTTAAATGTATTTTCATCTTTTTATTTTTTTAGTTGTGGCGTAAAAATAGTTTCCAGATGACGGGTGTATTCATCCATATCTCTTGCAACGTCTGCGTTTTTCTCTACATCATGAAAGTGAAAACTTTCCATTTTTTCAAGCGAGGTAAACGCATTCATCCGATGGAAGCCAAACAACGGGCCGTTATCAATACTCGTTTCATTAAAAAACTCACCTGGCAATGTAAATGCCGTTTTTGGTGCATTCCAGCTAGTTGTTACCATGTATTTTCTTCCCTGTAACATCCCGCCTGTTCCGTAGTTTATTTCAGGGTTTTGGGAACTACGTCCGTCGCTATGATAGATTCCCTTTTTATGACCAGCTGTAAATACTTCATCAATATATTTTTTAAATCCATTGGGAATCTGGAACCACCACATCGGAGTATGGTATATGATGTAATCTGCCCAGACGAATTTCTTTACTTCTTCGTCTTTGTCATATCCCTCGTCGATGTTTGTCAATGTTACTTCAACATCCTCAAGTCCTGCGAAAAATGCGAGGGTGCTTTTTGTGACTGTTTGATTATAACGTCCACCAGAATGCGCGAATTTTTGACCGGCGTTTATAATTAGTACATGTTTCATATTTGATTATTTTTAAATTCCGATACAAAAATAGAGATACAAATTATATCATTTAAATTAGGTATATTATAGTTATATATTATTTATATAATACAATAGTTTTTCCCTAATTTTATCGCCTATAACGCTATTTATTGTCATAATTATGCGTGATAGATCAATTTAAGTTATATGTATTATTATTTAAATGATATTTTGTGATATTTGTATCGTAATTTTAATATTATGGTTAACCTAGAATGGTATCGTACTTTTAAGGCAATTTATAAAACAGGAACATTAACAGGTGCAGCTGAAGCCCTATTTATATCCCAACCGGGAGTTAGTCTTCATTTAAGCTCTTTGGAAACTTATGTAGGCTACAAGTTATTTGACCGTACCGGCCGTAAGATGGTTCCGACCGAACGTGGAAAGGTGCTTTTTAATGCATTAGCTGAACCGTTGACAAAACTCGAAGAGATTGAAAAGAATTTTCAGCGATCTACTGAGAAACATACTCCGACTATCAGTGTGGGCATGTGTTTTGAAACTTTTCAAATTACGTTGGAGCAATATGTATCTACATTACCCTTCAATTTAATCATAAGTTTTGGTGAGTACCCAGAGATGCTTGATCAACTGGATAAGGGGATTCTTGATCTTATAATCACGCCGAAAAAAGGAGTGTCTCCCAATATTAATCATGAGCCTTTTTCTTCAGAGAGCATCGTTATGGTCGGTGGAAAAGACATAGACCTCAAAGCATTTAAAACCATATATAAAACAAAGAATAGGACACAGATTGAGCTTTGGTTAAAACAGCACAAATGGTATGGAACTACTGGAGATATGGAGCACTTATTTCATTTTTGGCGTATGAATTTTGGCAAGAAGCCAGATTTTAGGCCAAACTATATTGTTCCGAATCTCAATTCCATTGTACGTTGTTTGAGTGGAGGAAGTGGTTTGGCTGTTATTCCCGATTTCCTATGTGATAATGAAATAAAAAGCGGCGAAATTCAATTAATATGGGAAGGCGACAAAAAAGTAAGGAATACGCTCTATTTTGGGACACGTAAAAAAACGATACATGGTCAGGAAATAGACCACATAAAAGAATTATTTAAAAAAGTAATGAGCAGGGTGAAGGATGAACAAAATTAGCGATTCAAGATGGTTACAGGCGTAAACGATTACAGCGGTAATGTCTTTATCCGATAAGATCCATGGCTTCCCGCCACGGCCTCATTAAGCCATGATGTTTTGCCGCTTATGGTCTCGGTTCGAGTGGGGTGGGAGAGCGGTGTTTAAATAATACTTTTTTTATTTAGTTTGGCGACTTGCGTAGCTATAAATTTTGGCAGATAGTTAGGGGTACAGTTTTTAGCAACTATTTCATTTCGATACAATCCTGTGCGTTCTCCAAGCGCAATGCATCTCGAACGATACCTTTCTTCAAAGATTCCGATTTGAGCGGCGGTAAAGTTCATTGCCCATTGTACTTCTGGCGCTTCTTCTTCGATGTGTGTTTCAATTTTAGCGAGTAATTCTTCGCTGTCTGGTGGTGGCACCTGCCCAACCCAGCGTAGTCGAGCTTGATAATACCAAAAAATTCGTCTTTGCAGCGAAGAATGGCTGGCTGCCCATGTTTTCATTAGTGAAATAGTTTTTTTGTCTTTGGAAAGTTGGTTTGCCATCAGCCAATCGATTAATTGAAGTTTTTCATCTTCCTTGTGCAGCCTGATGTCGTTAATTAGGTCTTCAATGAGTATTTGCGAAAGTTGCTTGGGGTCCATAATCAAGATCGCTAGCTGTCGGGGTAGTAATTGACCCGTTGCCCAAAGTTCTAGAGCCAATTCGTGGTCTTTTTTTATACCGTTTGCAATTTTTCGTAAATCGCCCAGTTTGGTTGTTTTTTCGTTTATTTGCGTTATTATAGTTTTTATTTTCCAATTTAATTCCATAACTGTCTTAAATTTCTAACGTTTATTTAGACTTTATTTAACCTTCGCGATATTACAAAAATACGAAATGTCCGAACTCTTTTATTGCTGTTTTTACTGGGGTGCATGTACAACATGAAAAGGGAGATGACCAATCAACAAAACAAAATCGAGTATTTGGAAGCTAAATGTCAAACACACTTTAGAAAACACCATTAGGGGCTAAAGGTTTTCCAAAGGAGCGACAGAACATCTAAGGTCAGTGCTACTCAAAGTGCATAAATATTAGGCCGTAGTACATTACCCAGCACCACAATACCTTGTGAAAAAAGAAATTTGTGAACTACATCGTCGGTACTATCTATATAATGAAGACGGCAATACCGAATAGTACAATGTTGGATTTTTGCAGCGAATTTGTTTGAAATTTAGAAGAAAGAAGAAAAAAAGGATCTTCTTAATGAAGATCCTTTATGCGGAGAGTGAGGGATTCGAACCCCCGGACCTGTTACAGTCAACAGTTTTCAAGACTGCCGCATTCGACCACTCTGCCAACTCTCCGCGACAAAAGTAGAAATTCTCAGCAGATCTACAAAACTTAATTTATGACAGATGCATTATGCTTTGAAAATGAGTGAGATTGTTTTTCTTTCTTTATGAATAGGTGTGAAATCCTTTCAAAAAGTAGAAAATATCGTTGAATTTGACGTTGAACATGAATTGTCAGTTTCGATTAATTCTCCTATTTTCACGTCGAATATGACGAAAATTGTAAAACCAGTTAAACGACGGTCTAAGAAAACCGTAGAGGGGAAAGAGTTGAAACAAAGTCATTTTCTTTTTTGGAGTATTTTAATACCGTTTTCGATTGTCTGCGTGCTTAGTCTGATATTCTGGAAAACTGATTTGTCTGATAATTTTAAGAAACTTATTTTTGGGGATGAAGCATCCAATCCTCACAGTTCGACTGAGCACGATAAGCGTAACTTACGGTTAATGCGAGCGCATAATTCCTATATATACGGCATTGATATTTCACAATATCAAGGTCAAATTAAATGGATAGAGGTAAACACGATTCATGATGAAATACCATTAGATTTTGTATTTATCCGGGCAACAATGGGAGAGAAGGCCATTGATAGGCGATTTGCTGAAAATTGGAAAGCCGCGCAGAGTCGAACGAAATTGCGAGGAGCCTATCATTACTTTAGACCGAATGAAAACTCCATCCGCCAAGCTTCGAATTTCATTCGCTCTGTAGAATTGCGTCCGGGAGACTTGCCTCCTGTCATCGATATTGAAGAACGTCCTAAAAGTCAGTCGATGGATTCGTTAAAGGTTGGTTTGAAACGGTGGCTTGTTGCGGTAGAAGGTCATTATGGAATTAAACCAATTGTATACTCAGGAGATAGTTATTTTACTGATTTTTTACAGGAAGAGTTTTCGGATTACACCCTGTGGATTGCGAATTATAACTTTTGGGTGAATAAACCAAAGAAACATTGGAATTTCTGGCAGTTTTCCGAGCGTGGATACGTTCGAGGGATCAAGGGACCTGTCGACCTTAATATGTTCAAAGGCAATATGGTAGATTTAGAAGATTTAGCGATACCATATTAGGATTTCGTTTATAAACATTTGACTAAGATAATTGTTAATTATATATGGCAAAATTCAGTGATATTATATCGCAGCACCCCGTTGTGCTGATTGATTTTTCGGCGACATGGTGTGGACCTTGTCAAGTACTAGGTCCAATTTTGAAAGAAGTGAAAGAACACTACGAGGATCGTTTGTCGGTCATAAAAATTGACGTTGATAAAAATAACGCGCTAGCGACTCAATATCGTGTTCAAGGTGTTCCCACCTTAATCTTGTTTAAGGAAGGGCATCAGGTTTGGAGACAAAGTGGTGTCCTGAGTAAGGAACAGTTAATTGAAATTATTGACGCGCATGGCTAAGTTTACAAGCTAGTCTTCGTTTTCGGTGATAATCTGAGGGGGAACGGTTAATTTAGTTACTAAGACTTTATCGATACGGCGACCGTCCATGTCGATGACTTCAAGTTGATATCCTTTATAATTAATATGTTCTCCTTCTTCCGGGACGTGGTCGAGAGTTAGAAAAACAAGCCCACCTAAAGTGGTTATGTTACCTATTTCTTCTTGATCCTCTTCAGAAAGTATAATTTGGAAATATTCTAGGAAATCATCTAGTTGCGTTCGTCCGTCAACGATGACAGATCCATCTTCGCGTTTACGGATTGAAGAAGAAATCCCTCTATCATCAATAGAATCCATTTCGCCGAACAGGGTACGCACAATGTCTTTAATAGACACAATTCCTTGTGGTATTCCGTATTCATCAATGACGATTGCAAGTTGAGCCTTTGCATTACGAAAAGCACTCAGTACATTATATGCCGACGTGTTTTCGTTTACAAATGGAATTGGATGTGTTAATTTTACAAGATCTATAGGTTTTTCATCAATAAAACTTTGCATGAGCGCTTTAACATGGATGACACCCTTAACTTGGTCGAAGCTTCCGTCAACAACAGGAAATTCTGAGTGTTTCGAATTTCGGATTATCGCTTTATTTTCCTCGTAGCTGGCTTTTAGATTTATACAGTCGATATTTGAACGATGCACCATTAAATTGACTGCTCTTTTGTCTCCCAAAACAAGGAGCCGATCGACGAAATCATGTTCGAAGTTCTCGATCACGCCGCTGTTTACTCCCTCATCAACCATTGCTTTTATTTCTTCTTCCGTTACGGTATTCATACTCACCTTAATATTTAGAAGTCGCACAATTGCGTCGGTAGAAATGCTCAGTAACCATACAAAAGGCTTTACAATCTTGCTGAGAATCCGCATTGGTGCTGCGATGAAAACTGCATATTTCTCCGGTATGGCCATTCCGATACGTTTAGGAACCAATTCGCCTATTACTAACGATAAGTAGGTTATAATCAAGACAACTAAAGCGGTTGAGATTTGTTCACTGTAACCTTGTAACGCCGGTACATTGTT